>NZ_MEGQ01000006.1:0-72460 GCF_001725585.1 Thiomonas sp. SCN 64-16
GCTCGATTGTGGCGTCATCATGGCGATGTCAGCTCAAAAACCGGGTAATTCGAGGTGCCCAAACGTCAAGACCGGTGCTGGCGAGCGCGTCGGAGTTCGTCCACGATCAGCAGCATGGCGCCGATGAAAATCGCCGAGTCGGCCAGATTGAACGCGGGCCAGTGCCACTGCTGGCCGTTGAGGGTGATGTAAAAGTCGAGGAAGTCGGTCACCTTGCCCCACAGCACGCGGTCGATCACATTGCCTAAGGCTCCGCCGAGTATGCACGCCAGCGCCAGATTGAACAAAGGCTTTCCCCGGTTGCGGAACATCAGCCAGAGGATGAACAGCGAAGCGGCGAGGCTCAGCGCGGTGAAAAACCAGCGCTGCCAGCCCGGCGCACTGGCGAGAAACGAGAACGCCGCTCCGGGGTTGTGGATATAGACTAGATTGAAAAAACCGGTCACCGGATGGCTGCTGTCGAGCGGCAGGTCTTGCCGTACCCACCATTTGGTGAACTGGTCGGCGGCAATGATCGCCAGCGAGACCAGCAGCCAGGGCCAGACCCGGCCGCGCCGGGCGGTGAAGGAGCTGTCAGACAGTGCAGAGGGCATGGGCGGGGGGTCTCAGGCGAGATGGCGCGGTTCGCCCGCGCCGAAAAGGTTGCTCACGCAGCGTCCGCACAGACCGGGATGCGCCGGATCGGCATCGACATCTTCGCGCCAGTGCCAGCAGCGTTCGCATTTGGGTTGCTTTGTGGGCGTCACCACGATGCGCAGTTCTCCATCGCTCGGATGCAGGCTGGCGCGCGAGGTGATGAGCACAAAGCGAAGATCGTCGCCCAAGCGCTCGAGCAGGGCGTGCTCGGCCGACGGGGCGTAAATATCGACTTCGGCCTGCAGCGAGGCGCCGATTTTGCCTTGCTCGCGCAAGGCCTCGATTTCCTTGTTGGTCGCTTCTCGTATGGCACGAATACGCGCCCACTGATCGAGTAGCAAGGCGCTGTCGGTCTGCTCGGGCCACTGCCAATAGGTCTCGACAAAAATGCTCTCGCTCTTGCCGATCAGCGCCCAAGCCTCTTCAGCGGTGAAGCTGAGGAAGGGCGCCATCCAGCGCAGCATGCCTTGGGTGATTTGCCACAGGGCGGTCTGGGCGCTGCGTCGGGCAAGGCTGTCGGGCGCGGTGGTGTAGAGGCGGTCTTTCAGGGCATCGAGATAGAACGCGCCCAGGTCTTCGGAGCAGTAGACCTGCAGCTTGGCCACCACCGGGTGGAACTCGTATTGCTCGTAATGCGCCAGGATGACCGATTGCAGACTCTGAGCGTGGGCCAGCGCCCAGCGGTCGAGTTCGAACATCTGGCTCAGCGGTACGGCATGCCGGGCGGGATCGAAGTCGCTGGTATTGGCCAGCAGAAACCGCAGCGTATTGCGGATGCGGCGATAACCATCGACCACGCGGGCGAGGATTTTGTCGTCGCCCGCAATGTCGCCGGAATAGTCGGAGGCGGCTACCCAAAGGCGGATGATCTCCGCGCCCAGCTTGTTGCAGGTCTGCAATGGATCGATGCCATTGCCCAGCGACTTGCTCATCTTGCGGCCCTGGCTGTCCACGGTGAAGCCGTGGGTCAACAGCCCTTTGTAGGGCGCGCGGCCGTACATGGCGCACGAGGTGAGCAGCGAGGAATGAAACCAGCCGCGGTGTTGGTCATGGCCTTCCAGATAGAGATCGGCCTGCGGGCCTTCGGCATGCCCCGCGCCTGCATGACTGCCCATGAGCACGGTGGTGTGCGTGGTGCCCGAGTCGAACCAGACTTCGAGGATGTCAGCGCTTTTGCTGTAATGCGCCGCGTCGTCTGCGCAACCCACGCGGCCGAGGATGTCGGTGGCGCTGGCCTTGCTCCAGGCCTCGATGCCGCCATGCTCCACCATCTCGGCAGCGACATCGAGGATGTCCATGGTGCGCGGGTGCAGTTCGCCGCTGTCTTTGTGCAGAAAAAACGGGATCGGCACGCCCCAGCTCCGCTGGCGGCTGATACACCAGTCCGGCCGGTTGGCGATCATGTCGTGCAGGCGCGCCTTGCCGTTTTCGGGATAAAAACTGGTGTGCTCAATGGCCTCGAGCGCCATCTGCCGCAGCGTCTTCGGCGCCTTGTCCTTGGTGAACACGCCTTCGCCTTCGTCCATGCGGATGAACCACTGCGCCGCCGCGCGATAGATCACCGGCACCTTGTGGCGCCAGCAGTGCGGGTAGCTGTGGGTGATGCTGTAGGTGGCCATCAGCCGATCAGCCTGACGCAGGGTATCGATGATGTGAGGCACTGCCTTCCAGATGTTCTGCCCGCCGAACAGCGGAAAGTCGGGCGCGTAGCTGCCGTCGCCCTGCACCGGGTTGAGGATGTCCTCATAGGCCATGCCATGCGCAACGCAGGAGTTGAAGTCGTCGACGCCGTAAGCGGGTGAGGAATGCACGATGCCGGTACCGTCGTCGGCGGTGGCGTAGTCGGCCAGATAGACCGGCGACAGTCGGCGGTAACCCGCATCCACCTCGTAGAGCGGGTGGCGGAACTCCAGCCCGCCCAGCGCCTTGCCGGGCGCGGTGGCCACGATCGCGCCCTCAATCTCATAACGCTTCAGGCAGGGGTCGACCAGGCTAGCGGCCAGCACCAGGTAGCCGCGCGGCGTATCGACCAGGGCGTATTCGATTTCCGGGTTGAGATTGAGCGCCTGATTGGCGGGAATCGTCCAGGCGGTCGTCGTCCAGATGACGGCGAAGGCGGGCTTGGCGGCATCGGGCAGCGCGGGCAGGCCAAAAGCCGCAGCGAGTGCCACGCGATCATTCGACTCAAAGGCGACATCGAGCGTCTGCGATTTTTTGTCGGCATATTCGATCTCGAATTCAGCCAGCGATGAACCGCAGTCAAAACACCAGTACACCGGCTTGAGGCCACGATAGACAAAGCCGCGCTCGATCACCCGTTTGAAAGCGCGAATCTCCGCCGCCTCGTTGACGAAATCCATGGTGCGATAGGGATGATCCCAGTCGCCCAGCACGCCCAGTCGCTTGAAATCCGTCCTTTGCTGGTCGATCTGCGCCGTGGCATAGGCGCGGCTCTTGGCCTGCATCTCGTCGCGCGGCAGGCAGCGGCCAAACTGCTTTTCGATGGCGTTTTCGATCGGCAGACCGTGACAGTCCCAACCGGGAATGTAAGCCGCATCAAAGCCGCTCAGCTGACGTGCCTTGACGATCATGTCCTTCAGAATCTTGTTGACCGCATGCCCCATGTGAATCTGGCCGTTGGCATACGGCGGGCCGTCGTGCAGCACGAATTTCGGCGCCCCGGAGCGCGCCAGGCGCAGCCTCTGGTAGAGACCGTTTTCGTTCCAGTCCCTGATCCATTGCGGTTCGCGCTTGGGCAGGTCACCGCGCATGGGGAAGGGGGTGTCTGGCAGATTCAGCGTGGCCCGGTAATCGGGTTTTTCGGCTGCGGAGGAGTCGGCGTGATCCATGGAATTGCAGTGCTGTGCTGGAGCCCCGAGCAAAGGGTCCAATGAGAAGAAGTGAGCGAGGAAAAAGTGAACCGCGATATCACCCGAAGCAACCGATCGTCAAAGCTGGGCGAGTCGGGTGCCTGAGAGCGAGCGCCGTCAAATTCGATCGCGGGTGGTTTGTCGGGCGAGCTGAGCAAACCAGGCGCGCGCCTGATCGCTATCGTTCTGAATCGCCGCGATCAGTTGAGTCAGGTCGGGGTAATGCGCTTCGTCGCGCAGTTTGTGCAGGAGTTCCACCCGGATGAGTTTACCGTAGGCCTCTGCCTGCCAATCGAACACATGCGTTTCCAGCAACACCCGCCCGTCGGTCTCGACGGCCGGGCGCGTTCCCAGGCTCGCCACGGCGGGCAGGGGCGCCAACTCCAGCCCGTGCACCCGGGCGACGAAAACACCGCCAAGCGCGGGGCGGGCGCGATCAAAACGCAGATTCAACGTAGGAAATCCCAGCTTGCGGCCAAGTTTGGCCCCGTGCAACACATGCCCTGAAATGGCATAGGGGCGACCCAGCAAAACCTGCGCGGTCTCCATGTCACCCGCCTGCAGCGCTTGCCGCACAGCCGAACTCGAGATTCGCAACGCGGTTTCCGTGACCACAGGCATCTGACGTGCTTCGCCGCCAAGGTTGCGCATCAAGGTATCGAGCTGGGCGAAATCTCCCGCGCGCCTGGCGCCAAAGCGAAAATCATCGCCGACCAGAACGAATTGCGCCTTGAGGCCCTGCCACACGATCTGCGCCACAAACTCCTCTGGAGATAACGCGGCGATGCGGGGATCGAAACGCAGCACGACAACTTGCTGCACTCCGGCTTCACGCAAGGCGCACAACTTGTCGCGCAAGGTCGAAATATGGCTGGGTGCGGAGTCAGGGTGCCCCTGGAGTGTTGCAAAAAAATCACGCGGGTGCGGCTCGAAGGTCAGCACCGTCGGCACCAGGCCACGCGACCGGGCGACTTGCACCAACTGGTGCAACATGGCGAGATGCCCCCGGTGCACCCCATCGAAATTACCGATGGTCAACGCCGTTTGCGAGGCCAATGATCGGTGATGAATTCCTCTAAAAACATGCATAAAAACAATTTGTTAGAGTGTTATTTTGAGAGATTTTTTGAGCTGCTGCAGCAATCAAAAAATTTTAAGGGTGCGCTCCAATCTGATGCGCGCGTCGGCGCATCGCTGCGACCTTGCCTGCCTGAAAAACGCCTATTGTCCGCCTTATCCAACACCGCGCCTTTTGCAGGAGTGCACAGAGGGTTTGCCCTGCGCTGAATTGTCGCGCGCGCTGGTTTTTTGCGTGTATAGTTAGCGCGCAGTCGAAACAAGAGCCAAGGTTCTCATTTGCTTGAGAGTTGGCTTGTGGCGGTTTCACAGTAGTGATTTGCCGGGCTTGTTGAAGATTTGCACTTATCTATATTTTCTTTAAAGGTTGATTCATGGCTACCGGTACTGTGAAATGGTTTAACGAGTCCAAGGGCTTCGGCTTCATCAAGCCTGATGAAGGCGGCGAAGATCTGTTCGCGCATTTTTCTGAAATTCAGGCCAAAGGTTTCCGCACTCTGCAGGAAAACCAGCGCGTCGAATTCACGGTGAAGGCTGGCCCGAAAGGTCCCCAGGCTTCTGCCATTCGCCCCATCTAATTAGATAGGGTGGCTGCGTCCTGATCAAAAGTCAGGGCGTTGCAAAATCAACCGGCCACTGGCCGGTTTTTTTGTGCGCCAACTATCCCGATAGATCTGTAACCCATGGTCGAGGATTTCGTTCGACATTACGGCTATGCCGCAGTGGCTTTAGGTGCCCTTGCCGAGGGAGAGACCGTACTGCTGCTTGCGGGGTATGGGGCCCACCGTGGCTGGCTGGAGTGGCCTTGGGTTGTTTTGGTGGCTGCACTGGCAGCTACTCTGGGGGATCAGTTTTTTTTCTTTCTGGGGCGTTGGTTTGGGCCGCAGTTGGTCCAGCGTTTCTCCGGTTTGGAAAAAAACCTGCCCCGCGTTCAGCGCTTGCTGCATCGCGGGGCGCCCTGGGCGATTGTCAGCGTGCGTTTTCTCTATGGTTTGCGCATCGCCGGTCCTGTGCTGATCGGCATGGCGGGCGTAGCACCCTGGCGATTTGTGCTTTACAACGCCATAGGCGCCGCCTTGTGGGCGCCGCTGGTCACAGGGCTGGGATGGTTTTTCGGCGCAGGCGTGGCGGAGTTGGCGTCTCGTTTGCAATGGGCCGAGGAAATCCTGCTGGCTATCGCCATCGTCGTCGTGTTGATCGTCTGGCGTCTGTGGAAACGCTGACAACGCGCATCTTCAAATCTTTAGGCCCATCGCGTCTCGGACGGCGTGCATAGTTTGTTGTGCCGTGGCGCGCGCCTTGTCGCTGCCGTGCGCCAGGATGTCGTGCACCAGCGCGGGGTTGTCGAGGTAGGGCTGGGCCCGCTCGAACATGGGTTGCTGTTCACGCAGGATGGCATCGATGACGGGCTGCTTGCACTCCAGGCAGCCGATGCCCGCCGTGGTACAGCCGCGTTGCACCCAGTCGCGGGTGGCGTCGTCGGTGTAGGCCAGGTGGAATTGCCAGACGGGGCAGCGTTCGGGCGTGCCGGGATCGGTGCGCTTGACGCGAGCGGGATCGGTGGGCATACGTTTGATTTTGTGCTCGACGCTCGCGCGCTCCTCCCGGATGGAGATGGAATTGCCGTAGCTCTTGGACATCTTGCGGCCATCCAACCCTGGCAGCTTGGACTCAGGGGTCAGCAGCGCTTCGGGTTCGCGCAGGATTTGCCTGCGACCACCGCTGAGTTGCGCTCGCAAGGCGTCTTTTTCTGCACGCGACAGTTTGCTGGCGGCGATCAGTTCGCGAGCCTGTTCGCGTTTTTCGGTCAGCCCCTCCTGATCGGCGGCACGACGCAGGGTAGCGAGTTGTGCGCGAACGTCCTCGGGCAATTTGGCCGCCGCGGCTCGCGCCTGCGCCTCAACCGCAGGGTCTTTGCCATAGAGGTTGTTGAAACGGCGCGCGATTTCACGGCTCATCTCGATGTGCGGCACCTGATCAGCCCCGACGGGCACATAACGCGCCAGATAAATGAGGATGTCTGCGGCCTGCAGCAGCGGGTAGCCGAGAAAGCCGTAGGTGGTCAGGTCTTTGTCCTTCAGATTGGCGATCTGATCTTTGTATGTGGGCACACGCTCCAGCCAGGACAAAGGGGTGCCCATACCCAGCAGCAGAAACAGCTCGGCGTGCTCCAGCACCCGGCTTTGCACGAATAAGGTGGCTTTGTTCGGATCGACGCCAGCGGCCAGCCAGTCGATCACCATCTCGGTGGTGTGCGCGTGGATGGTTTCCGGCGTTTCGTAATGGGTGGTCAGCGCGTGCCAGTCGGCGACGAAAAAGTAGCAGTCGTGCGCGTTTTGCAGCTGTGCCCAGTTTTTCAAGGCGCCGTGGTAATGCCCCAGGTGCAGCGCACCCGTGGGGCGCATGCCGGACAAAACGCGATCATCGGCGCCCGTTGCGCCATCGGCCTGTGCAGGGAGAGTCATAAGGAAAGAGTCGGAGGAGAAAAGAGGCTCAGAGGAGCATCTGAAAGGGGCTGAGCAGAACCTTGAGAACTTGCATGGATAGTGCCATGAGCGGGCTGAGCCAGAAGTTGGTGACGATGCCGGTGAGCACCAGCGCCATCACAATGAAAAAGCCGTAGGGTTCGACCCTTGAGACGGCGATGGCTTGTCGCACCGGCAGCAGCCCCACCAGAATGCGGCCGCCATCGAGTGGCGGCAGCGGAAACAGGTTGAACACGAACATCACCAGATTCACCAGAATACCGGCCTGGGCGACATCGTAAAAATAGACCTCGTTGACGGCGAAGGCGTGCAGGCCGACGAGCAGCAGGCCCCAGAGAAAAGCCTGAAAAAAGTTGGAAGCCGGGCCGGCGAGCGCGACCCAGATCATGTCGCTCTTGGGGTTGCGCAGTCGCCCGAAATTCACTGGGACCGGCTTGGCGTAGCCAAAGAGAAATGCCCCGGAGGTGGCGAAATAGAGAATGAGAGGCACGAGGATGGTGCCGATCGGATCGATGTGCCGCACCGGATTGAGCGATACGCGGCCCATCATGTAGGCGGTGTTATCGCCGAAGTAGCGCGCCGCATAGCCGTGCGCCGCTTCGTGCAGGGTGATGGCAAAGAGCACCGGCAGGGCGTAGACGGTGACAGCCTGTATGAGTTGATCCATGCGGGAATTGTAGGAAGGGCGTTGTGTCAGGGCGGGCCAGGGGCGGCTTGACCCGCCCTGCACCAAGGATGAAGAGCTTGATTGCAGGGTTTACTGCAGGGCCGGGAGGCCGAGCGCATCGAGCGGGCCGCGGCCGATGCGAATGACCACGGGCTCTGCGCCGCACAGATCGACCACGGTGGTGGGCTCGCTGGGGCAGGGCCCGGCGTCGAGCACCAGATCGACTTGATGCTCGAGCTGGTCGCGAATGTCGGCGGCGTCGTTCAGCGCGTGTTCGTCTCCGGGCAGAATCAAGGTGGTGGCGAGCAGGGGTTGGGCCATTTCCACCAGCAGGGTGTGGGCCACGGCGTTTTGCGGCACCCGCACGCCGATCGTCTTGCGCGAGGGGTGCGACACCCGGCGTGGCACTTCCTTGGTGGCTTCGAGAATGAAGGTGTAGGGCCCGGGCGTGCAGGCGCGGATGAGACGGTATTGCCGGTTGTCCACGCGGGCATAGTTGCCCAGCTCGGACAGATCGCTGCACAGCAGGGTGAGGTGATGCCGCTCATCCACCTGGCGGATTTGCCGCAGGCGTTGCACGGCGGCTTTGTCGTCGAGATGGCAGACCAGGGCATAAGACGAGTCGGTCGGAATCGCCGCCACGCCACCACTGTGCAGCACGGCGGCGGCTTGCTTGATCAGCCGAAGCTGCGGGTTGTCGGGGTGCAGGTTGAAGTATTGCGCCATGGTGGAGGGGTTCAATGCAGCAGATCCCAGACGGGAGCGAGGTCGGCGGGCAGGGGGGCGAGACGCCCGAGGTCGCAGATGCTTTCTCCTGGGCTGTGAAAATCGGAGCCGCGCGAGGCGTAGAAGCCGAATTCCAGCGCGAGCTTGGCGTATTTGCGGGCCTGCGCTGCGGTATGGCTGCCGGTCACCACCTCAATGCCCTGACCGCCCAGAGACTTGAAGCGTTCCAGCAGGGCCCATTCTTCGGTTTCGGTGAAGCGGTAGCGCCCGGGATGAGCGATCACGGTGATTCCCCCGGCGGCGCGAACCCAGCTCAAGGCCTCGTCGAGGCGGGCCCATTCGTGTTCGACATAGCCGGGCTTGCCCGGCGTGAGATAGCGGCTGAACACTTCATGGGTCTGACGGCACACGCCGAGTTCCACCAGCAAGCGGGCAAAGTGCGTGCGCGACATCAGCGCCGGGTTACCCGCATAGCGCAGCGCGCCGGCGTACACGTCGGACAGACCCAGATGCTTTTCAAGATCGGCCGCCATGTCTCTTGCGCGTTGGTCGCGACCGGCGCGAATCTGTTGCAGGCCGCCTTGCAAGACCGGATGAGAATCGTCGAAATTCAGCGCCACGATGTGCACGGTCTGCGCGGCAAAAGATACCGAAATTTCCACCCCAGTTACAAAACGCAGACCCAGTGCCTCGGCGTTTTGCCGCGCCTCGGTCAAGCCGCCGAGTTCATCGTGATCGGTGAGCGCCCAGAGATCGACCCCATTCGCATGGGCCCGCTGCGCCAGGGCGGCAGGCGCCAGTGTGCCGTCTGAAACCGTGGAATGACAGTGCAGATCGGGGTTGCGCGCAGAAGAAGCAGACATGATGCCGCATTGTAGGGAGGACGTCTAAACTGCGCCCGATGGGCAAATCTTCTCGACATATCAGCCTGACCCCGGCCACGCAATGGCTGCGCGCGCAAGGCGTGGCCTACACCGAGCATGTGTATGACTACGTCGATCATGGCGGAGCCGCCTGGGGCGCGCAGAGCTTGGGGCTGCCGGTGCATGCGGTGATCAAAACCCTGGTGATGCAAGACGATGCATCGCAACCGCTGGTCGTGCTCATGCATGGCGACCGGGAGGTCTCGACCAAGCAGTTGGCTCGGGCAATCGGTGCGCGGCAGGTTGAGCCCTGCAAGCCAGAGGTGGCGCAGCGGCACAGCGGGTATCTGGTTGGCGGAACGTCGCCATTTGGTCTGCGCAAGGCCATGCCGATTTATGGCGAGCAATCGGTGCGAATGCTGGAGCGGATTTACATCAATGGCGGGCGGCGCGGCTATTTGCTGGGGCTCTCCCCCGACGTGCTCGACGCGGTTTTGCAGGTGTGCTGGGTGAACTGCGTTCAATAGAATCAGAAAGCATGAATACATCGAACGTTGTGGCCCTGATTTTCGCCGGGCTGGCCTATCTGTTGGGATCGCTGTCGTTCGCCGTCTTGGTTAGCCGCGTCATGGGCATGGCCGATCCGCGCACCTACGGTTCGGGCAACCCGGGTGCCACCAATGTGCTGCGCAGCGGCAACAAGCTCGCCGCCATCCTGACCTTACTGCTCGATGCCTTCAAAGGCTGGCTGGCGGTCTGGCTGGCCCTGGTGATCGGCCCTGGCTTCGGGCTTGGCGCGCCGGGTGTGGCCTTGGTGGCTGTGGCCGTGTTTCTGGGGCATCTCTACCCTGTGTTTTTCCATTTCAAGGGCGGCAAAGGCGTGGCGACTGCTGCGGGCGTGTTGCTGGCCGTCCAGCCCTGGCTGGGGCTGGCTACGCTGGCGACCTGGCTGATCGTGGCCGGGTTTTTTCGCTACTCCTCTTTAGCGGCGTTGGTGGCTGCGGTGTTCGCACCGTTTTATTACTGGTTTGGCGGCGGGCTGGCCTGGAACGCCGACCCCGCGCTGCTGCTTGCTCTGGTGATCATCAGCGCGCTGCTGATCTGGCGGCACAAAGGCAATATCGGCAAGCTGATGCGCGGCGAAGAAAGCCGCATCGGGCGGAAGAAATAAAAACTGCGCGCCCCTCACTCAATATCGAGGGCTCAGGGTCATGTGGTCGCCGTCGTGCTGCATATTGACCCGCTGCAGGAAGCTCATGCCGAGCAGGGCGTAGGGCATTGGGGTGTTGATCACCACGGCGGGTACGTTGTGCAGCTCGATATGGCCCACGCGCACTTTGTCGAGATCAATCAAGGTTGCAGGGATGGTGCCATTGGCGGTGTTGACGGCCGAGGCTCGCCCATTCTGCAGATTGATTCCCAGCCGCTGGGCTTGTTCTCGGCTGAGGGTGATGCGGGTGGCCCCCGTGTCCACCATCATGCGCAACAGTTCGCCGTTGATGCGGCACTCTGTCACGAACTGTCCGTTCGACCTCGCAAACAGAACGGTGCGCTGTGCGGCCGTCGCCCCCACGCTCAGCGGCGCGGCGCCCAGACCCAGTTGCATTTTCTGCCCGCTGACTTCCACCGTGGCCTGTTGGTCCGAGAGGGCCAACAGTTTCACGCCTTGCACCGTCTGACCGATGCGCAGCGTGCGCGGCGCGCCCCCATCGATCACCAGCAGCGCCTGATCGCCAAATTTTCCGGCCAGACCCACGCTTGCCGCCGCAAAGGCCGGGTTGCCGCCCAGCGCAAAGACCGTGCAGGCTAAGACCCAGCGGGCAGCGCGCGCAGCAGACCAAGGGCGCAGCAGCCTGGCGGATTTGCTCACGCCAGCTCAGTCCCGAAAATTGTTGAATGACAGCGGCGCTTCCTCGATGTCTTTGCGCAGCACCGCCATGGCTGCCTGCAGGTCATCGCGCTTGGCCCCGGTGATGCGCACGATGTCGCCCTGAATCGCGGAGGTCAGTTTGAGCTTGGAGCCCTTGATCGCTGCGGTGATCTTTTTCGCCAGCTCCTGCGGAATGCCGGCCTTCACAGTGATGACCTGTTTGACCTTGTCTCCGGAAATTTTTTCGATTTTCCCGAGGTCGAAAAAGCGTGGGTCGATCTTGCGCTTGGCGGCCTTGGCCATGAGCACATCGCGCACCTGCCCGAGCTGAAAGTCGCTGTCGGCCGTCAGCGTGAGCGCCTTGTCGTTCTGCTCGACCTGGGCCGAGCTGCCCTTGAAATCAAAGCGGGTGGCGATTTCCTTCGCCGCTTGATCGCAGGCGTTGCGCACTTCGACTAGATCGGGTTCGAGAACAGCATCGAAAGAGGGCATAAGTGAACCTTGAAGATAATGGATGTTTGATCTGTGGGATTCTATGAGCCTGGAACTCGAAACCGATGTGCCCCTGCGCGCATTCAACACCTTTGGCATCGAAGCCACCGCGCGGCGTTTGGTGCGGGTGCGCAGTGCGCGCGATGTTCGTCTGGTGGTCGATCATCCCGAATGGGGGCGTTCGCCCAAATTCATTCTGGGCGGCGGAAGCAACGTGCTGTTCACCCGCGACATTGACGATGCGGTGGTGGTGAAGACGGAAATTCGTGGCCTACGCGTGCTTGAAGACGACGCCCGTTCCACCCTGATCGAAGTGGGCGCAGGCGAGTCCTGGCATGACGTGGTGATCTGGGCGCTGGAGCAGGGCTTTGCCGGGCTGGAGAATCTCGCCCTCATTCCCGGCACGGCGGGGGCGGCGCCGGTGCAGAACATCGGCGCGTACGGCTTGGAGTTGTCCGACCGGCTGGAGTCGGTCGATGTGGTCGACTTCGTCACCGGCCGCAGCGCCACCTTGCCTGCGGCACATTGTCGGCTGGGCTACCGCGACAGCATTTTCAAACGCGAACTCGCGGGTAAGTCGCTTATCACCGCGATTCGCCTGCGTCTGCCCAAGCCCTGGACGCCTGTGGCGGGGTATGCGGATGTGGCGCGGTGGTTGCAGCGCGAGCACATCTCCGATCCATCGCCCCACGACGTGTTCAAGGCCGTGTGCGCCATCCGAACCAGCAAATTGCCGGATCCGGCCCAGCTGGGCAACGCTGGGAGTTTTTTCAAGAACCCGGTGGTCAACCGCACCATCCGCAATGAAATTCTGGAAGAACATCCCGACATCGTCAGCTACCCGCTGGACGACGGCACCTACAAACTCGCCGCAGCGTGGATGATCGCCGCCTGCGGCTGGAAAGGAAAAACGCTGGGCAACGCGGGGGTGCATGAGCAGCAGCCCCTCGTTCTGGTCAATCGCGGCGGGGCTACCGGCGCCAACGTGCTGGAACTGGCGCGCGCGGTGCAAGACAGCGTCGAGCAGAAATTCGGCCTTCGCCTCGAGCCCGAGCCGGTCATTCTGTGATGCAGACGATCGTCGATTTTTTCGCCTTCCGCACTTTTGTCAGCCTGGATGTGCTGCGCGTGGTTTACGCGCTGGGCGCCATCGGCATGCCGATGCTGGCCTGGGCGTTCTGGCTGTGGCTCGATCGTTTCGCGCTGTGGCGGTCGATGCGCGGCGTGTCAGCATCAGCGGTTCGCCGGGTCGTTCCCAAGCGTTGGCGCGTGATCTCTGTTTTGTTGTTTCTGCTGTGTTTTTTCTGCATGGAACTCATGTGGCGCATGATGTTTGAATTCATCATCGCCTATCTGCAGATGCACGAGGCCTTGCAACTGCTGTCACAACGCGCGGGCCTGCGCTGACTGGAGAAATAGCCGATGACACTCCACACCATTTTGCGCATGGGCGACCCCCGGCTGCTGCGCGTCGCCAAACCGGTGGTCAAGGTGGACACGCCCGAACTTCACGCCCTGATCGCCGATCTGTTCGAGACCATGCAGGCGGCCGGTGGGGTTGGCCTTGCCGCGCCGCAGATCGGGGTTGACCTGGCCGTGGTGATTTTCGGTTTCAGCCAAAGCGCCCGTTACCCGGAGGCGCCTGCTGTGCCGCAGACCGTCCTCATCAACCCGGAAATTTCAGTGCTCGACGATGCCGAGGAAGGGGGCTGGGAAGGCTGCTTATCGGTGCCCGGCCTGCGCGGCTGGGTGCCGCGCTTTCGCCGGATTCGCTACCGCGGCATGGATGCCTATGGCAACCCCATCGACCGCGAGGCCGAAGGCTTCCATGCCCGCGTCGTGCAGCATGAGTGCGATCATCTGATCGGCAAACTCTACCCCATGCGCATCCGCGATTTCAGCCGGTTCGGTTTTACCGACGAGTTGTTTCCCGGGCAGGACATCGCGGACGACTGATGGCGGTTTCCAAAGACCCAACTGAATGGATTTGCAAGCCCGAGCGATTCCGGGGAAATTCACCCGGGATGCCGCCAACCACGCCAAGCAGCGACGCTCTGCAGAAACGCTCACTTACATCCCTGCTTTGCGTTGCATCAAAACTGCGTGCTAGAGTGTTGCCAGACTCGTTTGAGTCCAGGCCCTTCTAAAGCCGCAATCCGCCAATCGGGCAGCCCGAGCCGCGGAAGGATGTTTTCCCACTGAGCGCCGGGGTGCCCGGCAGACTGTGAGCGCATATGTTGATGCAGAAATTCAAAGCCAATTCCTATCTCTTCGGCGGCAATGCCCCGTATGTCGAAGAGATGTACGAGAGCTATCTCTCCAATCCTGGTTCTGTTCCCGACCATTGGCGCGAATACTTCGATGCGCTGCAACATGTGCCCGCGCTCGACGGCAGCAATGCGCGCGACGTCCCGCATGCCCCGGTGGTGTCGGCCTTTGCCGAGCGCGCCAAATCCGGCCCGATCCGCACCTTGCAGGCAGTGGCCGATGGTGAACTGGCGCGTAAACGGGTTGCCGCGCAGCAACTGATCGCCGCCTACCGCAATGTGGGAGTGCGTTGGGCCGATCTCGACCCGCTCAAGCGCACAGAGCGACCGAATATTCCGGATCTGGAGCCGTCGTTCTATGGCTTTACCGATGCCGATCTGGAAACTGTGTTCAACGTCAGCAACACCTTTTTCGATCGCGAAAATCTGTCGCTGCGTGAACTGCTCAACAACCTGCATGAAACCTACTGCGGCTCACTGGGCGCCGAGTTCATGTACCTCAGCGATCAGGACCAGAAACGCTGGTGGCAACAGCGGCTGGAATCCACCCGCACGCGCCCGGATGTCGATGCCGAGGCGAAAAAACATTTGCTCGAACGACTGACCGCTGCTGAAGGTCTGGAGCGTTATCTGGCGACCAAATATGTCGGCCAGAAGCGCTTTTCGCTCGAAGGCGGCGAGAGTTTTATCGTCGCCATGGATACCCTGGTTCAGCGCGCGGGCGCGCTGGGCATTCAGGAAGTGGTCATCGGCATGGCGCACCGCGGCCGCCTCAATGTGCTGGTCAACACCCTGGGCAAACGGCCGCAGGACTTGTTCGACGAGTTCGAGGGCAAACATGCAGATGACTTGCCGTCCGGTGACGTGAAGTATCACCAGGGCTTTTCCAGCGATGTGTCCACGCCCGGCGGCCCGGTGCATCTGAGCCTGGCGTTCAACCCGTCGCATCTGGAAATCGTCAATCCGGTGATCGAAGGCTCCACCCGGGCGCGGCTGGATCGGCGCGGCGACGCGCTCGGTGAAACGGTGTTGCCGGTGCTGGTGCATGGCGACGCGTCGTTTGCCGGGCAGGGCGTGGTGATGGAAACCCTGGCGCTGGCGCAGACTCGCGGCTACACCACGGGCGGCACGGTGCACATTGTCATCAACAACCAGATCGGCTTCACCACCTCCGATCCGCGTGATGCGCGCTCCACGCTGTATTGCACCGATGTGGCGAAAATGATCGAGGCGCCCATCCTGCATGTGAATGGCGACGATCCTGAGAGCGTGGCCTTTGCGACCAGTCTGGCGCTCGACTATCGCAAGCAGTTCCATCACGACGTGGTGGTGGACATTGTTTGTTTCCGCAAACTGGGCCACAACGAGCAGGACACCCCCGCCGTCACCCAGCCGCTGATGTACAAGAAAATCGCGGCGCATCCGGGCGCGCGTAAGGTCTATGCAGACCGTTTGGTGAGCCAAGGGGTGATTGCCGCGGCGGATGCCGATCAGTTGGTGCACGAATTCCGCGCCGAAATGGAGTCGGGCATCAGCCTGGAGCCGGTGCTCACCAACTACAAGAGCAAGTACGCGGTCGATTGGTCGCCCTACCTCAACCGCCGCTGGACCGACAGCGCCGACACGGCCCTGCCGATGACCGAGCTCAAGCGGCTGGCCGAGCGCATCACCACCGTGCCGGAGAATTTCAAGCTTCACCCCTTGGTCGAAAAAGTGATTGCCGATCGCGCCAAGATGGGCCGCGGCGAACTGCCGCTGGACTGGGGCATGGGCGAGCACATGGCCTTCGCCTCGCTGGTGGCCAATGGCTTTCCGGTGCGACTGTCGGGCGAAGACAGCGGTCGCGGCACATTCAGCCATCGCCACTCGGTGCTGCACGACCAAAGCCGCGAAAAGTGGGACGTCGGCACCTACATCCCGCTGCAGAACGTCGCCGAAGGGCAGGCGCCGTTCACCGTGATCGACTCCATTCTGTCGGAAGAGGCTGTGCTGGGTTTCGAGTACGGCTACTCCACCGCCGACCCCCGCACCCTGGTGATCTGGGAGGCGCAGTTCGGCGACTTCGCCAATGGCGCGCAGGTGCTGATCGACCAGTTCATCTCGGCTGGCGAAGTGAAGTGGGGCCGCGCCTGCGGCCTGACGCTGATGCTGCCGCACGGCTACGAAGGGCAGGGACCGGAGCACTCTTCGGCGCGCCTGGAGCGCTATCTGCAGCTTTGCGCCGAAACCAATATGCAGGTCTGCCAGCCGACCAACCCGTCGCAGATTTTTCATCTACTGCGGCGGCAGATGCTGCGGCCCTTCCGCAAGCCGCTGATCATCATGACGCCCAAGTCGCTGCTGCGGCACCCGCATGCCAAGTCGCCGCTATCCGATCTGGCGAACAGCCGTTTCGAGGTGGTCTTGCCTGAGGTGGAAGAACTTCAGGCCGATAAAGTCAAGCGCATCGTGGCCTGCTCCGGGCGGGTGTATTACGACCTGCTGGCGGCGCGCGCCGAGCGCAAGATCGACGATGTGGCCATCATTCGTCTTGAGCAGCTCTATCCCTTCCCGCACAAGGCCTTTGCGGCTGAAGTCAAACGCTACCCCAATGCGCGCGACATCGTGTGGTGCCAGGATGAGCCGCAGAATCAGGGCGCATGGTTCTTCGTACAGCATCACATCCACGAAAACATGCTCGAAGGGCAGAAGCTCGGTTACGCCGGGCGGCCTGCCTCCGCATCGACCGCGGTGGGTTATTACGCCAAACATGCCGAACAGCAAAAAGAGCTTCTGAGCGCGGCCTTCGGCAAGCTCAAAGGCTATGTGCTGACGCGCTGATTGATGACGGGCGGCGCGCGTACCGGCCGCCCTGAAACCCCACAAAAAATCTTCTAACACCGTTCACTGGCCGCGCAGTTCCCGCAGTTTCCTTCCTTTCTCGCGGCCGCCTTAAAAATACCGGACTCCATCATGGCGCTGATCGACATCAAAGTTCCCCAACTCTCCGAATCCGTGGCTGAAGCCACTCTGCTGACCTGGAAAAAAAAGCCCGGCGAACCCGTGGCGCAGGATGAAATCCTGATTGAAATCGAGACCGACAAAGTGGTGCTCGAAGTGCCCGCTCCCGAAGCCGGGGTGATGGCGCAGATCCTCAAGAACGACGGCGAATCGGTGACCAGCGACGAAGTCATCGCCAAGATCGACACTGAAGCCAAGCCGCAGACCAGCCCTTTGCCCGTGGCGCCAGTCAAGGCGGCTGAACCGGCTGCTTCGGCGCAGGCTGCGGTTGCATCTGCAGTTGCGCCTGCGGCGCCCTCCGCAGGCGCGGCGGTGGCTATGCCGGCTGCGGCGAAGATCATGGCCGAGCAGGGCGTGAATCCGTCAGATGTGGCGGGCACCGGGCGCGGCGGCCGCATCACCAAGGGCGATGCCTTGCAGGCCGCGGCAGCGCCCAAACCGCCGACCGTTCCAGCCCCAACGCCCGCGCCGAAACCGGCGACCGCTGCGGCCGCAATGCCCTCGCTCACCATCCCCGCGTTGCAGCCGGTGGAGGCCGATCTCGATCTCGCCGCCTACACCGACCGGCCCGAACAGCGCGTGCCGATGAGCCGCCTGCGCGCGCGCATCGCCGAACGGCTGCTGCAGTCGCAGGCCACCAACGCCATCCTCACCACCTTCAACGAAGTGAACATGAAGCCGGTGATCGACATGCGCAATCTGTACAAAGACAAGTTCGAGAAGCAGCACGGCGTGAAGCTGGGTTTCATGAGCTTTTTCGTGCGCGCCGCGGTGCATGCGCTGCGCAAGTTCCCGCTGCTCAACGCCTCGATCGACGGCAATGACATCGTCTATCACGGCTACTTCGACATCGGCATCGCCGTGGGCAGTCCGCGCGGGCTGGTGGTGCCCATTCTGCGCAATGCCGATCAGATGAGTTTTGCCGACATCGAAAAAGCCATCGCCGATTTTGGCGCCAAGGCGCGTGACGGCAAGCTGACCATCGAGGAACTCACCGGCGGCACCTTCTCCATCAGCAACGGCGGGGTGTTCGGCTCGATGCTGTCCACGCCCATCATCAACCCGCCGCAGTCGGCCATTCTGGGCATCCACGCCACCAAAGACCGACCCGTGGTCGAAGACGGTCAGATCGTGATTCGCCCAATGAACTACCTGGCAATGAGCTACGACCATCGCCTGATCGACGGCCGCGAAGCGGTGCTCGGCCTGGTGGCGATGAAAGAGGCGCTCGAAGACCCGGCGCGTCTGCTGCTCGATCTTTGATCCGGGCGCCAAGCCAAGGCTTCATCCGCTTATTCGCCTCGACGCGCCGCGTGCGCGCAACCAGGAAACCATCATGTCTTCGGAATTTGATCTCATCGTCATCGGCGCTGGCCCTGGCGGCTATATCGCGGCCATCCGCGCCGCTCAACTGGGCCTGAACGTGGCCTGCATCGATGCCTGGCGAAATGCCCAGGGCGGCCCGGCGCCTGGCGGCACCTGCACCAATATCGGCTGCATTCCCTCCAAGGCGCTGTTGCAGTCGAGCGAGCATTTCGAGCAGGCCGGGCACGATTTCGCCGCGCATGGCATTGGCGTGAGCGGCCTGTCCATCGATGTACCCGTCATGCAGCAGCGCAAGGCCCAAGTGGTCAAGCAAAACAACGAGGGCATTCTCTATCTGTTCAAGAAGAACAAGGTCACGTTTTTCCACGGCACAGCCGCGCTCAAAGGCGGCAACGCCGACGCCGGCTGGCAGGTCGCGGTGACGGGCAAGGACGCCGAGCAGGTGTTGTCGGCCAAGCAGATCATCGTGGCGACTGGCTCGGTGCCGCGCAGTCTGCCCGGTCTGGACTTCGATGAGCAGCGCGTGCTGTCCAACGACGGCGCGCTGGCCATCGACGCCGTGCCCAAGACGCTGGGCGTGATCGGCGCCGGGGTGATCGGGCTGGAGATGGGCAGCGTGTGGCGCCGCCTCGGTGCGCAAGTCACCCTGCTCGAAGCCATGCCCGACTTTCTCTCCGCCGCCGATGCGCAGATCGCCAAAGAGGCGCTCAAGCAGTTCACCAAACAGGGGCTGGCGATCCATCTAGGCGCGAAGATCACGGCGACCAAGGTGCTGAAAAACGGGGTGACCGTCGAGTGGACCAACGCCAAAGGCGAAGCACAGACGCTCAAGGTCGAGCGGCTCATCGTCTCCGTCGGTCGCAAGCCGAATACCGACTCGCTCGGTGCACAAACTATCGGCCTGCGACTCGACGAGCGCGGCTTCATTCAGGTAGACGCCGACTGCCGCACCAACCTGCCGGGCATCTGGGCGGTGGGCGACGTGGTGCGTGGCCCCATGCTGGCGCACAAGGCCGAGGAAGAAGGCGTGGCCGTGGCCGAGCGCATTGCCGGGCAGAAGCCGCACGTCGATTTCAACACCGTGCCGTGGGTGATTTACACCGCGCCCGAAATCGCCTGGGTCGGGCAGACCGAGCAGCAGCTCAAGGCCGCAGGCCGCGCTTACAAGGCGGGAAGTTTTCCCTTCATGGCCAATGGCCGTGCCCGTGCCCTGGGCGACACCACCGGATTCGTCAAAATGCTGGCCGATGCGCAGACGGATGAAATTCTCGGCGTGCACATCATCGGCCCGATGGCCTCAGAGCTGATCGCCGAGGCTGCCGTGGCGATGGAATTCAAGGCCGCCAGCGAAGACATCGCCCGCATCTGCCACGCGCACCCCACGCTGTCGGAGAGCCTGAAGGAAGCGGCGCTGGGCGTTGCTGGTCGCACGCTGAACTTCTGAACGGCAGCGCATGAATGTCACCGAGTATTTCGAGCAATCCCTGAGTGAGAGAGGCTTTACCGCGGATGCCGCCCAGCGCGCGGGTGTGGCCCGTCTGCAGCAGTGTTACGACGAATGGGTCGAGTACAAGTCGCGCCGGTCGAGCGCCATTCGCCGAGCCCTGGTGCATCCCGAATTGCCACGCGGGGTTTACCTCTACGGCGGCGTGGGGCGGGGCAAGTCGATGCTGATGGATGCGTTTTTTGTCACCGTGCCGCTGCTGCGCAAAACGCGGCTGCACTTCCACGAGTTCATGCACGAGGTGCAGCGCGAAATGGCCGCATTGCAGGGCACGGTCGATCCGCTGACCGAGCTTTCCAAACGCATTGCGCGGCGCTTCAGGCTGATCTGCTTCGACGAGTTTCACATCAGCGATGTGACCGACGCCATGATCCTGCATCGCCTGCTCGACGGGCTGTTCGATCATGGGGTGCAAATGGTTGCCACCTCCAACTTTCATCCCGACGATCTTTATCCTGATGGTCTGCACCGCGATCGCATACTGCCCGCCATCGAACTCATCAAACAAAAAATGGATGTGGTCAAAATCGATGCCGGTGTGGACTATCGCCACAAAGCCCTGCGCGAACTCAACCTCTACATCACCCCGCTGGGAGACGAGGCGCAAGCCCGCATGGAACAGGCCTTCGAGCGCATGGCTTCCAGCACCGAAGAAGACCCGGTGCTGACCATCGAAGGCCGCGAAGTGCAGGCGCTGCAACGCGCCGGCGGCGTGGTGTGGTTCAGCTTTCACGAACTCTGCGAAACCCCGCGTTCGCAAAACGACTACCTCGAACTCGCCAGCCGCTTTCACACTGTGCTGCTGTCCGACGTGCCGCTGATGACCGAAGACATGGCCAGCGCCGCGCGTCGCTTCACCCTGCTGGTGGACGTGCTGTACGACCGCCGCATCAAACTGATTCTCTCTGCCGCCGTGCCGCCCGAGCAGCTCTATGTGCACGGGCCGCTCGACTATGAATTCACCCGCACCGTTTCCCGCCTGAACGAAATGCAGAGCGCCGAATATTTGCGCGAGGGGCGGCGCCAGGGCGAGGCCACGCTGGTATGAACGTCTTCCAAAAGGTTTTCCCAGTCGGGTGGGTGCTGATGGCTTGCCTAGGTTCGAGCGCTGCCCTGGCGGCGGCGCAACCCACCCCGGCTCAAGACGCTGCGCGACAAGTGGCCTTGCAGCAGCAGCGCGCGCAGGTGCAGGCGGAGTACGCGGCGCAGCGCGGCGCCTGTCTGCGGCGCTTTTTCGTCAACGACTGCCTCGACGCGGCACGCGAGAAGGAGCGCGCCGCACTGGCCCCCATCGACACCGATCTGCAGGCCATCGCTCTGCGCGGCCGCCTGCGTGCTGCCGAAGACGAACTCCGCCGGGTGCAGGCGAATAGGGCCGCCTCACAGCGCGGACAGCCCGACCGCGCACAAGCCGAGCAGCAGAGCGCGGCGCGCGAAGCCGACCTTGCACAGCGACAGCAGCAGGCCGCCCGACAAGCAGCCCAAAACACAGCACATTCCGCCGCACAGGCCGCTGCAGCGCCGCCGAAGACGCCTGCCACCGCCGCTGCGCCCGTGCCCACGCCTGCGGGGCGCCTGTTTCCGGCCCCAGCGCCGCAAAGCCAGATGAGCCCGGCGCAGCGCGCGGCGGAGGTCAAGCAGGCGGAGGCCGACTTCGCCGCCAAGCAAAAGGCCTACGCCGAGAAGCAGGCCGAGCAGGCGCGCCAGAATGCCGCCAAGCCGTCGGCAGCGCCGTTGCCGGTGCCGCCACCCAGCGCACCGTAGAAGAGCACGCGGGTGCGGCGGGCTACCATGCCCGCCTGTTCATTCGGGCCATTCGGGCTTTTGCGCATGTTGATCGAATCTCCTCTTATCGCGGCGTTCACCCACCAATCCCCAGAGCAACTGCGGCTGCAGATCGGCATTCTGCTGGGCGTTGTGGCGCTGGGTGTGCTGCTGGGCACGGCGCTTGAAAAGCAGGTGCGCAAGCTGCCCAACTGGAAGACGGCGTTTCGCGCGACCTGGCGCTACGGCCTGGGATTTCCTGCGGTGGCTTTGCTGGCGCTGGTTCTGGTGCGGCATGGCTCGCATCTGCTGCTCAAACTGCCGCTGCTCAAACTGGCGCTGCCGGTGCTGGCGGTGCTGCTGCTGGTACGTCTGGCCGGCTCCGTCGCAAGGCAACGGTTTTCCAAGGATGGCGGCGTGCACTATCTGGTGCGGGTGGTCAGTATCGGCCTGTGGGTGACGCTGGCGCTGCATCTGGCGGGTGTGCTGCCTGAAATTCGCGAAGCGCTCGATGCGCTGTCGATCTCCCTGGGTAGTCAGCGCCTTTCCGGCTGGACCTTGCTCAAGGGCGCGGCGTCCATCGCCGTCACGCTGCTGCTGGCGCTGTGGGTTTCTTCGCTGCTGGAATCGCGGCTGATGCGCTCGCCGCTGGACGCCAGCCTGCGTCTGGTGTTCACCCGGCTGCTGCGGTCGGTGGTGCTGTTGGTGGCCATCCTCACCGCCTTGCAGATGGTGGGCATCGATCTCACCGTGCTCAGCGTGTTCGGAGGTGCCTTGGGCGTCGGCCTCGGTCTGGGTTTGCAGAAAATCGCAGCCAACTACGTCTCGGGCTTTGTCATTCTGCTCGAGCGCAGTCTGCGTGTGGGCGACAACGTGCGAGTGGAGACTTTTCAGGGCCAGATCATCGACATCAAGACCCGTTACACCCTGGTGCGCAGTGCCGGGGGCACGGACTCCATCGTGCCCAACGAAATGCTGATCGCCAACCGCATCGAAAACCTCTCGTATAACGACCCCAACGTCTGGCTCTCGACCACGGTCGGCGTGTCTTACGACACCGATATTGAAAAGGCGCTGGTGCTGATCAAAGAGGCGGCGCAGTCCGTGCCGCGCGTCTTGCAAAGCCCCGGCCCGAGCGCGGTGCTCGATGCGTTTGGCGAAAGCGCCATCAACATCACCGTGGGCTACTGGATTGCCGACCCGGAACACGGCACACTGGGCGTGCGCGGCCAGGTCAATCTCGCCATCTGGCATGCGCTCAAACAAAACGGGATCGAGATTCCGTTTCCGCAGCGGGTTTTGCAGTGGGCGCCGGGCAAGGAGCCAGCCGCGCAGGCTGCAGAGCGCCAATAGCGAGCGCAAGCTCCCACGCAAGGTCTGCGAAAGGCGTCTGCTGCAGCATGTTGTCGAGACAAGGAGACCGATATGCAAGACGCTGACCTCACCCCCAATCGCGCCAACCACGCGCCGCTCACGCCGCTGATCTTTCTGGATCATGCCGCCGACCTTTATCCGCAGCGCTTGGCCGTCCTTCACGGCAGCCTGCAGCGCAACTGGGCGCAGACGCGCGAGCGTTGCCGACGGCTGGCATCGGCCCTGGTGCGACGGGGCCTGCAGCGCGGGGATGTGGTGGCGGTCATGCTGCCCAATGTGCCGACCATGGTGGAAGCGCATTTCGGCGTGCCCATGGCCGGGCTGGTGCTCAACACCCTCAACACCCGGCTCGACGCCGAGGCGCTGGCGTACATGCTGCTGCACGGCGGCGCCAAGGCCGTGCTGGTCGACCCCGAACTGGCGGCCGTGATGCAGCGGGCCGTGGCGCTCGCGGTGGAGCAGGGTCTGGCGCCGCCGCTGGTGATCGACGTGCCCGATCCGGAGTTCGTGCCCAGCGGCCAAGGCATCGGCATGCTGAATTATGAGGCGCTGCTCGCAGAAGGTCTGGCGAGCGAGGCGTTGCCCGATGTGGCCGACGAGTGGGATTCGATCTCCTTGAATTACACCTCCGGCACGACCGGCAAACCCAAGGGCGTGGTGTACTCCCATCGCGGCGCGTATGTGAATGCGGTGTCCAATATTCTCGAATGGGACATGCCCAAGCACCCGGTCTATCTGTGGACTCTGCCCATGTTTCATTGCAACGGCTGGTGCTTTCCGTGGACGGTGGCCGCGCGGGCCGGGGTCAACGTCTGTCTGCGCAAGGTCGAGGCGCAGGCCATTTTCGATCGCATCCGAAGCGCGGGTGTAACGCATTACTGCGGCGCCCCGATCGTCCACAATCTGCTGGTCAATGCACCCGCCGAGATGAAAGCCGGCATTCACCATGCGGTGCGGGCCATGGTGGCCGGCGCCGCGCCACCCGCGGCGCTGATCGAGGGGCTCGAAGCCATGGGCTTCGATCTGACTCACACCTACGGCCTCACCGAGGTGTATGGCCCGGCGACGGTTTGCGCCAAGCAGGAGTCCTGGACTGAGCTGCCGCTGCCCGAGCGCGCGCGTTTGAATGCGCGGCAGGGCGTGCGTTATCACCTGCAGAATGCCGCGACCGTGCGGAACTCAGACACCCTGGAAGAAGTGCCGCACGATGGGCAAACCCTGGGCGAAATCATGTTTCGCGGCAACATCATGATGAAAGGCTATCTGGGCAACCCCGAGGCGACCGAGCAGGCTTTTCATGGCGGCTGGTTTCACAGCGGCGACCTCGCCGTGGTCGATCCCGATGGCTACATCAAGATCAAGGATCGCAGCAAGGACGTCATTATTTCGGGCGGGGAAAACATCTCCAGCATCGAAGTCGAAGACGTGCTTTACCGCCATCCCGCTGTGCTGGTGGCCGCCGTGGTGGCCATGCCCGATCCGAAATGGGGCGAGAGTCCCTGCGCGTTTGTCGAACTCAAGCAAGGCCGAACGGCGACCGAAGAAGAAATCATCGCGTTCTGCAAAGCTCACCTCGCAGGCTTCAAAACGCCGCGCAAAGTGGTGTTTGGCGAGGTGCCCAAAACGTCCACCGGCAAGATTCAGAAATACGCCTTGCGCGCGCAGGCGCATTCCCGCGAAGCGATTGATCTGTAGAAATCCGATTTGAAAGCGGCCCTTCCTGATTCCGCCAAAGGTAATGGGCCCTTTGCGCGGGGCTTGATTTGCGGCCGCGTCCGTCGTTACACTGCCAAAAACGAACGGTCGTTCTATTATGGGTCGGTCAGTCCGTTCAGGTCAGGGCGCTGCCTATACTGACCCACACAACAAACCCTACTGGAGCAATTGCATGAAAGTGCTGGTCGCGGTCAAGCGCGTGGTGGATTACAACGTCAAGGTGCGGGTCAAGTCGGATGGCAGCGGCATCGATACCGCCGGTGTGAAGATGAGCATGAACCCGTTTGACGAAATCGCCGTGGAAGAAGCGGTGCGGCTCAAGGAAAAGGGCGCGGCGACCGAAATCGTCGCGGTGAGTTGTGGTGTAGCCGCCTGCGGCGAGACCCTGCGCACCGCCATGGCGATCGGCGCCGACCGGGGCGTGCTGGTGGAAAGCGAGGCTGAGTTGCAGCCCCTGGCCGTGGCCAAGCTGCTCAAGGCTGTGGTCGAGAAAGAGGGGGCGCAGTTGGTCATTCTGGGCAAGCAGGCCATCGATGACGATTCCAACCAGACCGGGCAGATGCTGGCCGCTTTGCTGGGCTGGTCGCAGGCTACCTTTGCGTCCAAGGTCGAACTCGACGGCACGCAGGCGAAAGTTACCCGCGAGGTGGATGGCGGACTGGAGACGATCGCGGTCAAGCTGCCCGCCGTCATCACCACCGACCTGCGGCTCAACGAGCCGCGCTACGTCACTCTGCCCAACATCATGAAGGCGAAGAAAAAGCCGATTGATACCCTCAAGCCGGAAGAACTGGGCGTGGATGTGAGCCCGCGACTCAAAACGCTGAAGGTTGCCGAGCCGCCCAAGCGCGGCGCGGGCGTGAAGGTGCCGGATGTCGGCACGCTGGTCGACCGTCTGAAGACCGAGGCCAAGGTCATCTGACCTGCCTTCCCTGAGCGGCTTTTCGCAAGCAACCCATTCGAGGATTTTTCCATGACCGCACTCGTCATTGCCGAACACGACAACCAGGTTCTCAAACCCTCCACCCTCAACACCATTGCCGCCGCGCTGCTGTGCGATCCGCAAGTGCATGTGCTCGTTGCCGGACAAAACTGCGCAGCGGTTGCCCAGGCGGCCGCGCAGGCTGTTGGCGTGGGCAAGGTGTTGTGCGCCGACGCGCCGCAACTCGCCGCGGGCCTGGCGGAAGCCAGCGCTGCGCAAGTGCTGGCTTTGGCGCCGTCCTACAGCCACATCCTGGCGCCGGCCACGGCCTTCGGCAAAAACATCGCCCCGCGCGTGGCGGCCCTGCTTGATGTAGCGCAGGTTTCCGACATCATTCATGTGCACAGCCCCGATACTTTCGATCGCCCCATCTACGCTGGCAACGCCATTGCCACGGTGCAAAGCAGCGACAAGATCAAGGTCATCACCGTGCGCACCACGGGCTTCGACCCGGTGGCCGCGACCGGCGGCACGGCGGAAGTGAGCAGCGTTGACGCCGTGGCCGATGCCGGGCTGTCCAGTCTGGTCGGACGCGAAACCACCAAGAGCGAGCGGCCGGAACTCACCGCGGCGAAGATCATCGTCTCCGGCGGGC
Organism: Thiomonas sp. SCN 64-16; assembly: GCF_001725585.1. Lineage (NCBI taxonomy): Bacteria > Pseudomonadati > Pseudomonadota > Betaproteobacteria > Burkholderiales > Thiomonas > Thiomonas sp. SCN 64-16. Next base: position 26,216 of record NZ_MEGQ01000006.1, read on the forward strand.
GCGGCCTGGGCAGCAAGGAAAACTTCGAGGCCGTGATGACCCCGCTGGCCGACAAACTCGGTGCCGCCATGGGCGCCAGCCGCGCGGCGGTCGATGCGGGCTATGCCCCCAACGACTGGCAGGTGGGGCAAACCGGCAAGATCGTCGCGCCGCAACTCTATGTGGCCGTGGGCATATCCGGCGCCATCCAGCATCTGGCCGGTATGAAAGACAGCAAGGTCATCGTCGCCATCAACAAAGACGAAGAAGCGCCGATCTTCGGTGTGGCCGATTACGGTTTGGTGGCCGATTTGTTCACTGCCGTGCCGGAAATGGTCAAGCAGATTTGAGGCTTAAACCCCGCCCGTTCACAACGTGTTGACACCCGACGACAGCCGCGCAGACGGCTGCTCCACAAACATCCCCAGACGGAGACTCGCATGAGCTATACCGCCCCCATCCGCGACATGATGTTCGACCTCGAACATCTCGCAGGCCTGGAGTCCATTTCCAAACTGCCAGGCTTCGAGGACGCCACCCCCGACACGGCGGCTGCAGTGCTGGAGGAATGCGGCAAATTCAACCGCGATGTGATCGCCCCGCTGAACCGCGAGGGCGACCTCCATCCCAGTGCCTGGGCAGACGGCAAGGTGACCACCACCCCGGGGTTCAAGCAGGCGTTCCGGCAGTTCGTCGATGGCGGGTGGCAAGGGCTGCAGCATTCGGCTGAATTTGGCGGACAGGGTTTGCCCAAAAGCATCTCGGCGGCCTGCACCGAAATGCTCAACAGCGCCAACCTCAGTTTCGCGCTGTGCCCGCTCTTGTCAGACGGCGCCATCGAAGCCTTGCTCACCGCGGGTACCGATGCGCAGAAGCAGCGCTACATCCCCAAGCTGATCTCTGGCGAGTGGACGGGCACCATGAATCTCACCGAGCCGCAGGCGGGCTCTGATCTGGCGCTGGTGCGCAGCCGCGCCGAGCCGCAGGGCGACGGAACTTACCGGCTGTTCGGCCAGAAGATTTACATCACTTACGGCGAGCACGACATGGCGGACAACATCGTCCACCTGGTGCTGGCCCGCTTGCCGGATGCGCCGGCGGGGGTCAAGGGCATTTCGCTGTTCATCGTGCCCAAAGTGCTGGAAGACGGGCGGCGCAACGACGTTTGGTGCGCCTCCATCGAGCACAAGCTGGGTATCAAGGCCAGCCCGACGGCGGTGTTGATTTACGGCGACGGCAAGGGCGAGGTGGGAACCGGCGCGATTGGCGATCTGGTGGGCGAGGCCAATCGCGGGCTGGAATACATGTTCATCATGATGAACGCCGCCCGCTACGCCGTGGGCCTGCAGGGCATTGCCGTAGCCGAGCGGGCTTATCAAAAGGCGGCGGCCTATGCCAAGGATCGGGTGCAGTCGCGCCCGGTGGACGGCAGCGCGGCGCAGTCGGTGAGCATCGTGTATCACCCCGATGTGCGCCGCATGCTCATGACCATGCGCGCGCTCACCGAAGGCTGCCGCGCGCTCGCGCTGGTGGCTGCCAGTCTGCACGATGTGGGCCGCGCCCATCCCGATGCCGGGCAGCGCGCCGCGCACGAGGCGGCCTACGAGTTTCTGGTGCCGCTGGTCAAGGGCTACTCGACAGAGATGAGCATCGAGGTGGCGAGCCTGGGCGTGCAGGTGCACGGCGGCATGGGCTTCATCGAAGAAACGGGGGCGGCCCAGTATTACCGGGACGCCCGCATACTCACCATCTACGAGGGCACCACGGCCATCCAGGCCAACGATCTGGTGGGACGCAAGACGGTGCGCGATGGCGGCGCCCTGGCGCTGCACTTCGCCGCGCGGGTGAGCAAGGTCGAAGAAGCACTCACGGCCACGGGCGATGCGCAGGCCGTGGGCATGGCTGGCCAGCTGCGGCAAGCCCGCGAAGCGTATGCGCAGGTGGTGGCGTTTGTCGCGGCGCACGGCAAGTCCGACCCCAATGCGGTGTTCGCAGGCAGCGTGCCGTATCTGATGCTGGCGGGCAACCTGATGGCCGGTTGGCAGATGGCGCAAAGCTGGCTGGCCACGCGCGACCTTCCGGCGGATGAAGCCTCCTTCGCCCAAGCCAAACGGGCCACCGCTGCGTTTTACTGCGCCCACATCCTGCCGCGCTGCGGCGGTTTGCGCGATGCGGTCTTGAGTGGCGCCGACAGCGTGATGGCCCTGCCGGTGGAGGCGTTCTGAGATGAGTCTGCCCGCCATTCTTTCCAAGCTGCGGCTGCCTGTCATCGGGTCGCCGCTGTTCATCATCTCCAATCCCAAGTTGGTGATTGCGCAATGCACCGCGGGCATCGTCGGCAGTTTTCCCGCGCTGAATGCCCGCCCGGCGTCGCAGCTCGACGAATGGCTGGCCGAAATCACGGAGGAGCTTGCCGCGTGGAACGCGGCGCATCCCGACCAGCCTGCTGCGCCGTTCGCGGTCAACCAGATCGTTCACCGCAGCAACGAGCGCCTGGAGCAGGACATGATGCTCTGCGCCAAGTACCGCGTGCCCATCGTCATCACCTCGCTGGGCGCGCGCCCCGAAGTGAATCAGGGCGTGCATGGCTGGGGCGGCATCGTGCTGCACGATGTGATCAACCAGACCTTTGCGCACAAAGCGGTGGAGAAGGGCGCAGACGGTCTCATTCTGGTGGCGGCCGGCGCCGGCGGACACGCGGGCACGCAATCGCCTTTTGCGCTGGTGCAGGAAACCCGGCGCTGGTTCGACGGGCCGGTTGTGCTTTCAGGCGCCATTGCCCGTGGCGACTCGGTGCTTGCCGCGCAGGCCATGGGGGCCGATCTGGCTTATATCGGCAGCGCCTTCATCGCCACCGACGAGGCGCGCGCCGCCGAGGGCTACAAACAGATGATCGTGGACAGCAGCGCACAAGACATCGTGTACTCCAGCCTGTTCACCGGCGTGCACGGCAACTACCTGCGCGGCTCGATCGCCGCCGCCGGGCTCGATCCCGACCATCTGCCCGAGGGCGATCCGAGCAAGATGGATTTCGCCGCCGCCATCGGCGGGGCCAAAGCCTGGAAAGACATCTGGGGCTGCGGCCAGGGCATAGGGGCCGTGGGCCGGGTGCAGCCCGCCGCAGACCTGGTGGCCCAACTGCAGCGGGAATACGAAGCCGCGAAAACTCGGATGTGCGGCCGCTGACGCTCCGACAGCTCGCCTATAGTGGTGTAGTCCGAAGCACGAATCTGGAGACACCCCATGCGTGCACATCATCATCGCCCGCAGGCCCAGCCTGAGGCGCCTTCACCCCCCAGCGCCGCGCAACTCGCCGGGGCGCGCACGTTTGCCGAGTTTTATCCGCTGTATCTGGCCGAGCACCGGCTGCCGCTTACCCGCAAGTTGCACTTCGCTGGCTCAACCCTGGCGCTGATCTGCCTGTTTTTTCTCATTTTCACCGCCAACCCATGGTGGCTGCTCGCGGCCGTCATCTGCGGCTACGCTTTTGCCTGGGCGGCCCACTTTTTTGTCGAACACAACCGTCCGGCGACGTTCAAGCGCCCGCTGTTCAGCTTGATGGGCGACTGGGTGATGTGGTGGCAGATGCTGACGCATCGGCTGTGACGGGCGGTACCGATAGCAGTTGAGCCAGACTCCAGTCGCGCTCTTCATCGCTGAGCATGTGGCCGAGCAGCGCCGAGGTGTGTGCAGCGCGCTTTTTATCGAGCAGCAGCGCGTCGATCAATGGCCCAAGGGGCGTGGCCTCGGGGTTGCAGAGCAGCGCCCAGCGCGAGGGGCTGCGGGGCTTGGCGGCGACCTTGCCGATCCAGCCCAGACGTTCCAGCACGGTGAGCAGGTCTTGCAATTGCAGGGGATCGATGCGCAGGCGCTTGGAGAGTTGATCGGCGGGCAGGCCGCAATCGGGTGCGAGGCGCGCGCCGTGGAGCAGCTTGAGCACTTGCACCGCGTTGAGAAACTCGGCGCCCGCATAGCCGTCCAGCCGGATCGCGCGCACACGCAGCGAAGGCAGATAAGCCGCAATCATGGCGCCGACCAGCACGGCGATCCAGCTGAAGTAGATCCACAACAGCAGCAAGGGCAGGGCCGCAAAGGTGCCGTAGACCGCGGTGTAGGTGGTGACGGTGGAGAAATACCAGGCCAGCGCCCGCCCGCCCAGACTGAAGGCCAGCGCGGCGACGAATCCGCCAATGAGCGCGTCGCGCCAACGCACTTCGGTGTTGGGAATGAAGCGGAACAGCGCCGCCAGCGCCACAGCCATGACGGCCCACGAAGCAAAGCTCAGCAAGGCGCTGGCCCCGCCGGGCAGGTGATGCAGCAAGCCGCGGTGTGCGCCAGCGACGAAGCTCATCAGACCGATACTCGCGCCCAGCACCAGTGGGCCGAGGGTGAAACCGGCCCAGTAGAGCAGCACGCGCTGCGCCAGCGAACGGGGCCGCGGGGTGCGCCAGATGGCGTTGAGCGCACGGTCGACGGTCAGCATCATCGAAGTGGCGGTGACGATGAGAAAAACCACGCTGACCACTCCGAGGCTCTTGGCCTTGGCGGCGAAATCGCTCAGGTAGTGATACACCTTGTCCGAGATGCCATCGGGCAGCATGGTTTGCGCCAGATGCGCCTGGATCTGCCCCTGCATTCTGTCGAACGCCGGAAACGCGGTGAACACCGCCAGCACCACGGTGAGCAGGGGCACCAGGGAGATGAGGGTGGTGAAGGTGAGACTACCCGCGGTTTGCGCCAGATTGTCCTGAGCAAAGCGTCGGGCCAGGGTGCGCAGGCTGGCGAGCAGGGTGTCGGAGGGGCGAAGGCGGGGCATAGCAATACGATAGCGGCATGAAAGACATCCTGATTCTGTATTACAGCGTACACGGCGGCACCCGCACGCTGGCCGAAAGTATGGCGCAAGGCGTGGCGCAGGTGCCGGGGGCGCTGCCGCGGGTGCGTACCGTGCCGCGGGTCAGCACCGTGGCTGAGCAGACTGCACCGTCCATTCCCGACGAAGGGCCGCCTTACGTGGAACTGAGCGATCTGCAGGAGTGCGCCGCTCTGGCGCTGGGCTCGCCCACGCGGTTTGGCAATATGGCCGCGCCGCTCAAATACTTTCTCGACCAGACCTCGGCGCTATGGCTTTCGGGCGCTCTGGCGGGCAAGCCGGCGGCGGTGTTCACCTCCACCGGCACGCTGCATGGCGGGCAGGAAAGCACCCTGCTGTCGATGATGCTGCCGCTGCTGCACCACGGCATGCTGATCGTCGGCCTGCCCTACACCGAGACGGGGCTGATGACCACCCACGGTGGCGGCACGCCCTACGGCGCCAGCCATCACGCCGCGCCCGACGCCAGCCTGCCGGTGAGCGAAGAAGAAAAGCGCCTCGCCTTCGCGCTGGGGCAACGGCTTGCGCGAGTGGCGCTCAAGCTTGCGGCAGACTGAACCGAGCGCATGATGTCGGATTCTTCTCAACGGTTATCGACCGCCTCCTGGCAGCATGTCTGGCACCGGGGTGCGGTAGCCAGCCTGCTGGCGCTCATCCTGCTGTGCGTGGTCTGGGAGCTTTGGGCAGCGCCGCTGCATCCCGGAGGATCGTTGCTGGTGCTCAAGGTGCTGCCCCTCCTGCCCGCCGTGCCCGGCGTGCTGAGGGGCAAGGTGCAGACGTTTCGCTGGCTGAGCCTGCTGTTGTGGTTTTACGCGGCTGAAGGCATCACCCGCGCGCTGACCGACCCCAGCGCCGCCTCGCGCGGGCTGGGGTGGATTGAACTGCTGCTCTCGCTGCTGTTGTTCCTCTGCGTGGCCGGTTTTTTGCGCACCGGAGCGTCGCGCCATGCTGTCCGCTGAACAGCATCGTTTGCTGGACGCCTTGCGCGCCTTGCTGGGCACGTCGCATGTGCTGCACCTGGCGGAAGACTGTGCACCCTATCTGGCCGATTGGCGCAAACGCTATCAGGGACGCGCGCTGGCCGTGGTGCAGCCGGGCGACGCCGCACAGGTGGCCGGGGTGGTGCAGCTTTGCGCGCTGCATGGCGTGGGGGTGGTGCCGCAGGGAGGCAATACCGGCTTGGTCGGCGGGGCCACGCCAGACGCCAGCGGCGAGCAGATCGTGCTGAGTACCCGGCGGCTCAACCGCATTCGCTCCATCGACCCCGCGGGCGGCGTGCTCGTCGCGGAAGCCGGGTGTGTGCTGGCCACCGTGCAGCAAGCCGCGGCCGAGCACGGTCTGCTGTTTCCACTGTCTCTGGCCGCTGAGGGCAGTTGCACCATAGGCGGCAATCTTTCGACCAACGCTGGCGGCACGGCGGTCTTGCGCTACGGCAATGCGCGCGAGTTGTGTCTCGGACTGGAAGTCGTCACCGCGCAGGGCGAGGTGCTCGACGCACTCAACCTGCTGCGTAAGAACAATACCGGCTACAGCCTGCGCGATCTATACGTCGGCGCCGAGGGTACGCTGGGCATCATCACTGCGGCGGCGCTCAAGCTCTTTGCGCAACCGGCGGCGCAGATCACCGCGCTGGTCGCGGTGCAGGATGTGGCCGCCGCCATTGACCTGCTCGGCTTAGCACACGCCCGGCTGGGGTGCAGCCTGACCGGCTTCGAGCTGATGAGCGCGCACAGTCTGCAACTGGTGCAGCAACATTTTCCGCAACTCGCTTTGCCTTTTGAGTTGCCCAGCGCTTGGTGCGTGCTGCTGGAGTCGAGCGAAACCGAGGGCGAGCCGCAGGGCAGGGCGCGTCTGGAGTCTTTGCTGGAGATGGCGCTGAACGATGGCTTGATCGTCAATGCAGCCGTGGCGCAGAGCCTGTCGCAAAGCCAGGCGCTCTGGCATCTGCGTGAATCGATTCCGCTGGCGCAGGCACAGGAGGGACTGAACATCAAGCACGATATCGGCGTACCGCTCTCGCGCATGGTCGCCTTTGTCGAGTCCACCGCCGAGTTGGTCACGCAGGCGCTGCCCGGTGCACGCCTGGTGGTTTTTGGCCATCTGGGCGACGGTAATTTGCACTACAACGTGCAGGCTCCGGTGGGCGCGGATGCGGCACGTTTTCTGGCCGAGCATCAAACCGTTTGCAACCGCATCGTGCACGATGCCGCGGTGGCTTGCGGCGGAACTTTTTCGGCAGAACACGGAGTCGGCCAGCTCAAGCGGGACGATCTGGCGCGTTACGGTAACCCGGTTGCGCTGGCCCAGATGCGCGCCCTCAAGCAGGCGCTCGATCCGCAGAATCTGATGAATCCGGGGAAGATGTGGCCCGGCTGATACCCGGCAGCGCTTCGCCGCAGCGGCGGCAATAGCGGGCATCTGCAGTGTGCCCGACCAGCCCGCAACGCGAGCACGCCGTGGCGTCTTCCTCTTGCGCCTGGCGGTGTTCTTCGACGCGGCGCTGGTTCCGATACGAGTTGATCAGCTCCGCCGAATAGATGCCCGTCGGCACGGCGATGATGCCGTAGCCCACGATGATGATGCCCGAGGTGATGATCTGCCCCAGCGCCGTCTTCGGCGTGATGTCGCCAAAACCCACCGTGGCCATGGTGACGATGGCCCAGTAGATGCCACGCGGAATGCTGGTGAAGCCGTTTTGCGGCCCCTCGACCAGATACATGATGGAGCCGAAAATAGTGGTCAGCGTCAGCACGCTGAGCACGAACACAAAAATCTTGTTCTTGCTGCGAGAAAGCGCATCGAGCATCTGATTCGACGCGCTGGTGTATTGCATCAGCTTGAGAATCCGGAAAATACGCAGCACCCGGAGAGTCCGGATAACCGTCAGATGGCCCGACCCGAGAAAAAGCAACTCCAGATACGCCGGCAGGAAAGACAGCAGATCGATGATGCCGAAAAAGCTGCGCGCATACCGCCACGGGTTCTGCACCACGGACAGCCGAAGCACATACTCCAGCGTGAAGGCGATGGTGAAAATCCACTCAAAAACATAAAACACCCCATGCGCACGAACATGCACGGCCTGCACCGAATCGAGCGCGGTGATCAGCACACTGAGCAGAATGAAGCCGATCAGCACCAGATCGAACAGCTTTTCGTCACGTTCGTCGTGGTAATACATCACCCGGTACCAGTACGCCCGCCACCCCTCCTTGGAGCGCGGCGCGAGCTTGGTGCTGGACTGTCGGTTTTGCATGGGCGTAGGCGTATGTGAGTTGCGTCGCGATTTTATGAGGGGCGCAACTCGGGGCTTGCGGCCACCGATCAATGAAGCCTGCGGTCGAGGCTCTTCGCGACTGAGGCACCGCACGACCATCCCGGGCATTGGACGCAAGCGGGCAGTGATGTCCTGCGCGACGGTCCTTCATCCAAATTACAGCACGGCGCTGTCGAGTTCAGCTTGCCTTTCAGGCTACCGAAACATCGGCTGGAACGGTGCGAGCCCGGAGCCCGCCGCAATGAAGACCTTGAGCTTTTGGGCGCGGTCGGTGGCCTTTGTGTTGCGGGCGACGGTATCAGTCAGCGGCATGGGTTCCCCCCATCTAGGCATGTACCCCATGCCTTTCTGATGTACCCCTGCTTTGTACCCCTATCAACTCGCGGATGTCAAAGAACGACACCGAACAGCTACGGAATAAAAAAAGCCATAAAGCATTGATTTCTGTATGCTTTACGGCTCTCTTTGAACTATACCGAATAATAAACTGGTGGGCGGTACTGGGATCGAACCAGTGGCTTCCACCGTGTGAAGGTGGCACTCTACCGCTGAGTTAACCGCCCGAATCACCCTTGCGTTCCAGGAAGGACGATCAGCAAAGTCTGCAATTATTGCACACTTTATTCGGCTCAACTGTTTTGACTCGCTTCCGCGCCCGGACGCCAGATGCTCTTGCCTTGGCTTTTTTTGTCGAGCAATTGCAGAAACGCTTCATGCGCAGCTTGCTCGTCGCTGCTGGGGGCGCGAACGGGCAGGGAAAAATGATCGAGTCGGTGCGAAGCCACGCTCATCTGTTGTTGAGGCGTCTCCAGATCGATCACCAGGCTTTCTTGGCCTCGCGTGAGGCTGAGATAGACCTCGGCGAGCAATTCGGCGTCGAGAAGTGCGCCGTGCAGGGTGCGGTGTGCATTGTCGATGCCGAAACGCTTACACAGGGCGTCGAGGTTGTTGAACTTTCCGGGAAACTGCAGCTTAGCCATCGCCAGCGTATCTGTGACCAGCGGGACGTGTTGCTTGAAGGCGGGACGGTTGAGTCGCTCGAGTTCGGCGTCGAGGAAGGCGCAATCGAAGGGGGCGTTATGAATGATGATTTCGGCATCGCGCACAAACTCGAGCAGGTCGTCGGCGATCTGGGCGAAGCGCGGCTTGTCGGAGAGAAATTCTTCGGTGAGTCCGTGGACTTTGAGGGCGTCGGGGTGGCTGGCGCGGTCGGGGTTGAGGTAGACGTGGTAGTGCTTGCCCGTCAGCCTGCGGTTGAACAGTTCGACTCCGGCAACTTCGATGATGCGGTCGCCGCTGGCGGGATTGAGGCCGGTGGTCTCGGTGTCGAGGACGATTTGGCGTGTCATGCGGGGTGGGTCTCAGGCAAAATAGCGGGTTTGCTGCACCGCCGGATTGGCGGTCACTTTGCGCGTAGCGCGCGGGCTGCAAGGCCTCAGGTCTATGAAATTCAAACGCTCTTCCCGCTACGCATCTGAAAGCCTACCCCAGATGCAAGCCGTCGCGAGATGCGACCCGGCCAGACTATGAGCACGAACGAATCCGAACTGAACCGCGAGCAGATCCGCAGGCGACGCACTTTCGCCATCATCTCTCACCCCGACGCGGGCAAGACCACGCTGACCGAAAAGCTGCTGCTGTTCTCCGGCGCGATTCAGATTGCGGGCAGCGTGAAGGCGCGCAAGGCCAGTCGCCACGCCACTTCTGACTGGATGGAGATTGAGAAGCAGCGGGGCATTTCGGTGGCGTCGTCGGTCATGCAGATGGAGTGGCGCGATTGCGTGATCAATCTGCTGGATACGCCGGGTCACCAAGATTTTTCTGAAGATACCTACCGCGTGCTGACCGCAGTGGACGCGGCCTTGATGGTGATCGATGCGGCCAACGGCGTCGAAGAGCAGACGCTGCGTCTGCTCGAAGTCTGCCGGGCGCGCAACACGCCGATTCTCACCTTTGTGAACAAGATGGACCGCGAGGTGCGCCAGCCGCTCGACTTGATGGACGAGATCGAGCGCAATCTGGGCATGGCCGTGGTGCCGTTTACCTGGCCAGTGGGGATGGGGCGCGAATTTCACGGCGTTTATGACCTGCGCCTGGACCGCATGCGGGTGTTCCGGCCCGGCGAGGAGCGGGTGCGCGATGACGACCAAATGCTGACCGGGCTCGACAATCCCGAGTCGGCGCGCCGCTTTGGCCAGCCCTACGAACAGGCGCAGGGCGAAATCGGTTTGCTGCGCGAAGCAGCGCCTGCTTTTGATGCGGCGGAGTTTCTCGCAGGGCGTCAGTCGCCGCTGTTTTTCGGCTCGGCGATCAACAACTTCGGCGTGCAGGAGGTGCTCGATGCGCTGGTGGAACTCGCGCCGTCTCCATTGCCGCGCGCGGCGACCACGCGGGTGGTGCAGCCGGACGAAAGCGCGTTTACCGGCGTGGTGTTCAAGATCCAAGCCAATATGGACCCGGCTCACCGTGACCGCATTGCGTTCGTTCGCATTGTCTCGGGCCATTTCGAACGCGGCATGAAAATTCGGGTGGGGCGCACGGGCAAGGACATTCGGCCGGGCAGCGTCGTGACCTTCATGTCGCAGCGGCGCGAGTTGCTGGACGAAGCGTTTGCCGGCGATATCGTTGGCATTCCCAATCACGGCACGCTGCATCTGGGTGATAGCCTGAGCGAGGGCGAAGAACTGCAGTTCACCGGGCTGCCGTTCTTCGCGCCCGAGATGTTTCGTGCGGTCGAAATTGCCGACCCGATGCGCAGCAAACAACTGCGCACCGGGCTGCAGCAACTGGGCGAGGAGGGCGCGATTCAGGTCTTTCGCCCGTCCACCGGCGGCAGCCTACTGCTGGGGGCCGTGGGAACACTGCAGTTCGAAGTGGTGCAGCACCGGCTCAAGTCGGAGTATGGCGTGGATGCGCGCATGGAAAGCAGCAAATACCGCATGGCGCGCTGGTTCACTTGCGACGATCCGCAGGCGCTCAAGCGGTTCATCGAAACCAATGCCCACCGCATCGCCTACGACGTGGTCGATGCGCCGGCGGTCTTGCTCACGCACGCCAGCGAATTGCGGGTGATGCAGGAGCTGGCACCCAAAATCCAGTTCCATACCCTGCGTGAGCATGCCGGCCAGGTGTTCAAGACCTCGCTGCAGACTTGACGGTCAGGTCGCTGCGGGTTGTTGCAGACTGGGGCAGACGACGCCCCGGTAGGCGTGCCAGCTGGCATGGCCAATGACGGGCAGCACAATAATCCAGCCCAGGCCAAAGGGCAGCATGGCCAGCAGGCTGATACTGCCGATCAACGCCGCCCAGCAGAACATCGCCACCGGATGCTCCAGGCAGACGCGCAGGCTCGTCAACGCCGCGGTGATGGCGTCCACGGGCCGATCGAGCATCATGGGGATAGACACCACGCTGATGGCGAACACCAGCCCGCCAAACAGCAGGGCGACCCCCAGATAAACCAGGACGAATGTGACGTTGGCAGGGTCGAGCAAGAGCCGCAACACGCCGCCGGTTTCGGGCATGCCCGCATCGAAAAACAAGGCGAACACCACCAGCGCGGTGCGCCCCCACAGCAACTCGATGACCAGCAGCAGTCCGGCGAAGATGGCCACGCTGCCCCGGTGAGGCCACCAGCAGCGGATACAGAAGTTCAGCCGCGCCTTCAGATTGATCTCGCAGCGGCGGCTCGCTTCCATCAAGCCCATGGCCAGGGCAGGGCCGACCAGCAGCAGGCCAGCAGCCAGCATCAAGGTGTATTCAGGCGAACTCGCCAGCGTCCAGGCCAGCAGCCAGCCGAGCGCGGTGAAAATGAGCCCGTAGCTCAGACCGACAACCGGGCAGCGGGCAAAGTCGCGCCAACCGGCGGCCAGCCAGCGAAAAGGCGTATTCCATTGCAGACTGCACACGCTCACGCGGGTGCGGGTTTCCGCGGCTAGCGGGTGATGCTGCGCTTCTTCTGGCGTCATATCCCAGTTCTCCTCCATGTTGGGGGCAGCCGACGTAGGGCAGCCCATCCAACTCAGAGGCTAAGGTGTGACAAACCGTCGCACAACCCGGGATACCCCGTGGTGTCTATCGTGATGTCTCAGCCGGTATGGGCGCTGGCTTGTGGCAACCAGATCTGCACCTGCAAACCGCTGGGCTGAGCATTGCTGAGTTCAAGCCGCCCGCCCATGGCGGTGATGGTTTTTTCCACGATGGAAAGACCCAGGCCCGTGCCCTTGGCCGAGGTTCTGGCCGCGTCGCCGCGAAAGAACGGACGGGTGAGCTGGGCGAGGTGATCGGCCGGGACGCCCGGGCCGTGGTCGCGCACGGTGAGTTGCACATGGTCGATGCCCGGCTGCAGGCTGATGTCGAGATCGGTGTGCACTTCTCCCGGTGTCAAGGCGTAGCGCTTGGCGTTTTCCACCAGATTGACCACAACGCGTTGCAGCTCCAGGGTGTTGGCGCGGACAGGCGGAACCGGCGGTGTCTGCAGGTGCAGCACCACGGTCTCGTCTTTCTGATAACGATCGCGCACAAAGTCGATCAAGGCATTGAGATCCACCGTCTCGATCTTCGGCGTGGTGCTGCGCGCATATTCAAGAAATTTGCTGATGATGCGGTCGGCCTGCTCGATGTCTTCGATGATGTATTCGCGCGCCTGCTCGTCGGGCACGCTCATCTCGGCTTCCAGCCGTAACCGGGCCAGCGGCGTGCGGATGTCGTGCGAAATGCCGGCGAGCATCAGCGCGCGCTCCTCTTCGACTTCCTGAAGGCTGCGCGCCATGCGGTTGAAACCCCGGTTGACTTCGCGAATTTCGCGCATGCCCGACAGCTCGTCGAGCATCTGAGAGTAATTGCCGGCGCCTACGCGGGCCGTGGCCAGGCGCAGATCGCGCAGCGGCTTGTTGACAAAGCTGGCGATGACCGCCGCACCAATGAGCGCCAGCAGGGTGGCGATGACGCCCCAACTTGCCCAGGTTTCACTCAGCGAGGGATCGATCCGGGAGCGGTCGAGCAGCAACCAGTAGGGGTCGCCTTCGAGCACGAAGCCGATCCACAAGCCAGGGCGGTCGTTCACGACGTCGGCGAAATCGAGATGTTCGTTCAGCCGCGTGTCCACCGCGACTTCAAGCCGCCGGGTGAATTCGGAATGATTCATCGGCGTCCACTGATCGCCCGGACTGCGCGGGTAGATGTAGATGCCTTCTTTTTTCGCCAGATCTTCGAGCAGCGAAACCCGGTATTGCGGGTCAGAGTGAATCAGCGCCAGTCGCGTGAGATCGATCAGGCTGGTGATCTGCCGGGAAGTCTGCTCGACTTGGGGGCCGAGTTCGAGCAGCCGAAAGCTCTGGAACCACGTCGCCAGGCTGGCGCTGACCAGCAGGACGATGAGCAGAAAAGTGCGCCAGTACAGGCGGCCGAACAGCGCGCTGATCCAGCGCGTCATACGGGAAAATGGACTGAGAGAGAAAGCCGCAGAGCCGCCGACCGAGCCCGCGCCACGCCCCGGCGTCTGGTCGGGCGGGGTAGGGCCTTCGTCAGGATCAGCCTTCGGCGTTGTCGGGGACGAAGACATAGCCCACGCCCCATACGGTCTGGATGTAGCGCGGATGCGCTGCGTCGGTTTCGATGATTTTGCGCAGACGAGAAATGGCGACGTCAAGGCTGCGGTCGAAGGCTTCGTAGTCGCGTCCGCGGGCCAACTCGGCCAGGCGGTCGCGCGACAGCGGTTGGCGTGGGTGACGCACCAGCGCCTTGAGCATGGCGAATTCGCCGGTGGTCAGGCTGATGACTTCGCCGTTCTTGCTGAGTTCGCGCCGGGCCAGATCGAGGCTGAAGGGGCCGAACACCACGGTTTCGTCTTCGCGCGAGGGCGCGCCGGGCAGTTCCGGCGAAGGCTGGCGACGCAGCACTGCGCTGATGCGGGCGAGGAGTTCGCGGGGGTTGAAGGGCTTGGGCAGGTAATCGTCAGCGCCGACCTCCAGGCCGATGATGCGATCCACGTCTTCGCCCTTGGCCGTCAGCATGATGATCGGGGTCTGGTCTTTGGAGGCGCGCAGACGCTTGCAAATGGACAGGCCGTCTTCACCGGGAAGCATCAGATCAAGCACGATCAGGTCGAAGCGCTCCTTCACCATGATGCGCGACATCGCCTTGGAATCTTCGGCTACGAACACTTCATAACCTTCTTGGGAAAGATAGCGACGTAGCAGGTCGCGGATGCGCGCGTCGTCATCGACGACCATCAGCTTCTTCGGTTTTTCGTGGTCCATAGAGGCGTCATTCCTGAATGAAAACAAGGCAAAAACAAGGCAAACTAGGCTGCCGACCTTCCTTGCAGCGATGTGTCAGCTTAAGGCTTGTTACACAGTTTACTGCGAGAGCAAGGTGATTCGGGTCGATTCGATTCGATAATTTCATTTGCAAACTTTGGATACGCCCTTGCCTGTGATCTTGCGTCCATCCTGGCGTCGATTACGCCTGATTTCCCTGATCGGCGCCTGCCTTGTCGGCACGGTGGCCCAGGCGGGGGCGTCTGCGGCGTTGATGCCGCAGCGGCTGCGCCAGATTGCCGGGCCGGTGGAGGCCAACCTGGCCGAAGGAGTGGGCGGCAAGGTGGCGGATGGCCGTCTGGCTACTTCGCAGTTTCTCAGCCCGGCAGCGTCCACGCCCGTCAAGCCGCATGTGTTGACCTTGCATGACCGGGAAGTTCTGCGGCAGCAGATTCAAGGCGCGACGCAGGGCATGAATGCGCGAGCGCCCTCCGCCACGCACAAATCGCAACACTGATCTCTCCGAGTCGGTCGGTGATCGGTATGATGAGCCGATCCTTCTGAAACTCAGTTGATCGCCGTGGAAAATCAGCCTCGTCTCTGCTCCGTGCAATGCCTGCATCCCGGAGGTTTGCATCGCCTGGCCTATTGGGAATGGGGCGCTGCGGACCAAGATGATGTCGTCGTCTGTGTTCATGGTCTGACCCGGCAGGGCCGCGATTTCGACGTGCTGGCTCAGGCGCTGCAACCGGGCCGCCGCGTGGTGTGCCCCGACCTGCCCGGCCGGGGCGAGTCGGACTGGTTGACCAATCCTGCGCTGTATCAGGTGCCGCAATACCTTGCCGATCTTGTCACCTTGCTGGCCCGCTTGAAGGCGCGTCGGGTGTCTTGGGTGGGCACTTCGCTGGGCGGGCTCATTGGTATTGCTCTGGCCGGCATGCAGCACAGCCCGATAGATCGGCTGGTGCTCAACGATGTGGGACCATCGCTCGATTCGCGAGGGTTGATGCGCATCGCCAGCTATGTCGGACGGCAAATGAGCTTCGACACCCCCGAGCAGGCGGCTGATTCGCTACGCGAAATTTCGCAGGGCTTTGGCCCCCACACCCCGGAGCAATGGATGGCGCTGACTCGCCCCATGCTGCGCCCGGACGGTGACGGCTGGCGCTTGCACTACGACCCCGCGCTATCTCAGCCGTTCAGCGCGGCGACGGCGCAGGCCGTAGCGGCTGGCGAAATCGCCCTTTGGCAGGCCTACGATCAGATCGCAGCGCCGACTTTGGTTGTGAGAGGGGCGGATTCCGACATTCTCAATGTGCAGACGGCGCTGGCGATGGCGCAGCGCGGCCCCAGGGCGCGTCTGGTCGAGCTTGCTGGCGTGGGGCACGCGCCGACGCTGGTGCAGCCCGACCAGGTGGGCATCGTGCGCGACTTTTTGCTGTCGTGAGCCCCAATCAGTCCGTCGCAGTGCGTAGCGCCGCCCAGGCGGAGCCCGCAGACCAACGGATCGACCAGGCGCGGGCCTACGCCTTGGCGCTGATCGATACCGTGGTGCTCGAAACCGGCGAGCCCGCCGTGGAGCATGCGGACGGCGTGAGCGCCATCCTGCGCGAAATCGGTGCCGATGCCGACGCCCAGGCCGCGGCCTACCTCAATCTGGTGGTGCCGCAACTGGCGCATCCGCAAGATCAGCTGAGCAAACACTTCGGCGAAGCGCTGGCGGCCTTGTCAGTGGAAACACGCAAGCTGGTCGAAGTCTCCCGCATGGCAAGGAGCGGTCCGGACGAGGCGGAACTGCGGCGTCGGCACACCGAATTGGTGCGGCGCCTGCTGCTTGGATTTTCACGCGATCTGCGTGTCGCCCTGCTGCGCCTGGCGTCAAGGCTGCAGTCCCTGCGATATTTCACCCGCACCAAGCAAGCCGCGCCTGCGGCATTTCTGGCTGAAAGCATGGAGGTCTATGCCCCGCTGGCGAATCGTCTGGGCATCTGGCAGGTCAAGTGGGAGATGGAAGACCTGTCTTTCCGCTTGATGCAGCCCGAGGTTTACAAAGACATCGCCCGCAAACTGGACGAGCGGCGCGTCGAGCGCGAACAGGGCATCAGCACGGCCATCTCCCTGCTGCAGAAGGAATTGCAGCGGCAACACATCGCCGCCGAGGTGGTTGGCCGACCCAAACACATCTACAGCATCTGGCGCAAGATGCAAGGCAAGCATCTGCAGTTCGAGCAGGTGATGGACTTGCGAGCCTTGCGCATCATCGTCGGCGACGTCAGCGCCTGCTATGCCGCCTTGAGCGTGGTGCACGCCATGTGGGCTTCGCTGCCGGGCGAGTTCGACGACTACATCGCCAAGCCCAAGCCCAACGGCTATCAGTCGCTGCACACCGTGGTGCGAACCGACTCGGGGCAGATTTTTGAAATCCAGATTCGTACCGCCGCCATGCATGCGCACGCCGAGCAGGGCAGCGCGGCGCACTGGGCCTACAAAGAGGCGGGCGCCAAGGGTTATCTAGGGCAAACGCAGGCGGGCGACTACCAATCGCGCATCGCCCTGGCGCGCCAGCTGCTGGCACTGCAGCAGGAACTCGCCGGTGCAAGTTCGTCAGCAGCAAGTGCGCCAGCATCGACGGGCGCCTCCGCCGACCCCGCCGTGGAGGCCGATGCGGAAGACCGCATCTTCGTACTGACTCCGCAGGCCCGCATTGTTGAGCTGGCCAGAGGCGCCACGCCAGTGGATTTCGCCTATGCGCTACATACCGATCTGGGGCACCGCTGCCGAGGCGCGCGCGTCGATGGCGCACTCATCCCGCTGACCACGCCGCTGCGTAGCGGGCAGACGGTGGAGATCGTCGCAGCGAAAGAGGGCGGTCCATCGCGAGACTGGCTCAATGCCGAGCTGGGCTATTTGCGCAGCCCTCGGGCGCGTGCCAAGGTGCGCGCCTGGTTCAATCAACTCGCCCAGCAGCAGACGATTGCCAAGGGCCGAGCGCAGGTCGAGCGCCTGCTGCAGCGCGAGGGCAAGACCAGTTTCAATTTGCAGAGTCTGGCTGAAGGATTGGGGTTTCGCACTGCCGATGAGCTATTCGAGCGCGTCGGCAAAGATGAGTTTTCGCAGCGGCAGATCGAGGCCTACCTGCGCGCCGATCCCGCGACTTCGGCTGCGGACGAGTCGCTGGTTTTTTCAAGCGGTGGCGCCGCCCCTAAAAAGCAGGGCGGGCAGGTGCTGGTCGTGGGCATGGGCTCGCTGCTCACGCAGCTTGCGGCATGCTGCAAACCGGCTCCGCCCGACGCCATCGGCGGCTTTGTCACCCGTGAGAAAGGCGTGACGGTTCACCGCGCCAATTGCCAGAATTTTCGCAATATCGCGCGCCAGCATCCCGAGCGCGTGATCGCCGTGACCTGGGCCGGCCAAGATGATGCCAGCGCGCTCTATCCGATCGACCTGGAGGTCAGCGCGAACGACCGCCAAGGCTTGCTGCGCGATATTTCCGACGTGCTGACGCAAGAGCGCATCAACGTCATCGCAGTGAGCACCCGCTCAGTAGGCGACCTAGCGCAGATGCGGTTCACCGTGCAGTTGGCCAACAGCGCCAAACTCAAGCGCGCCCTCAAGCTCATTGCCGACGTGCCCGGTGTGCTGAAAGCTTCGAGAAAATAACTCGGTTATTGGGTGCACAAGAGCCGTGCTATGATTGCGGGCTTCGTAGGCGGTTAGCTCAGATGGTTAGAGCGCTTGCTTGACATGCAAGAGGTCGTTGGTTCGATTCCAATACCGCCTACCAAACTCTCTCCAATCTCCTCATACAACGCCATGCATCCTTTTCGAACTAGCTTGCAGACCCCCTAAGTTTTAGAGGTCCGCACGCCCGTGCATAGCGATGACAAGGTGCGGTCCATCCGCACCTTTTTTATTTGAGCGAGACGCATCATGTTTCAAATCACCCTGCCAGACGGTTCCAAACGTGCTTTCGAAGCCCCGCTGACGGTCGCCGAACTGGCGCAGTCGATAGGCGCCGGGCTGTTCAAGGCGGCCTTGGCCGGAAAAGTTGACGGCAAGCTGGTCGATACCAGCTACCGCCTTTCGCAAGATGCCGAGGTGGCCATCGTCACGGACAAGGATGCCGAGGGGGTGGAAGTGATTCGGCATTCGACGGCTCACCTTCTAGCCTACGCTGTTAAAGACCTGTACCCCGACGCGCAAGTGACCATCGGCCCGGTGATCGAAAATGGCTTTTACTACGACTTCGCCTACAAGCGGCCCTTCACGCCTGAAGATCTCGAAAAGATCGAGGCGCGCATGGCCGAACTTGCCCGCAAGGATGAGCCAGTGCGCCGCAAAGTGCTGCCGCGTGATGAAGCGGTCGACTATTTTAAGTCGCTCGGCGAGCATTACAAAGCCGAAATCATCGCCAGCATTCCTGCGGGTGAGGATGTGTCGCTGTATTCCGAAGGGGCTTTCACCGATCTTTGCCGCGGCCCGCACGTGCCATCGACCGGGCGGCTAAAGGTGTTCAAGCTGATGAAGGTGGCCGGCGCCTATTGGCGCGGCGACCATCGCAACGCGCAATTGCAGCGGATTTACGGCACCGCCTGGGCCAAGAAAGAAGATCAGGACGCCTATCTGCACGCCTTGGCCGAGGCGGAAAAGCGCGATCACCGCAAGCTCGGCAAGGAACTCGACCTGTTCCATTTCCAGGAAGAGGCGCCGGGGCTGGCCTTCTGGCATCCCAAAGGCTGGGCGCTGTGGCAGGCTGTCGAACAGTACATGCGGCAGGTCTATCGCGATAGCGGCTACCAAGAAGTCAAGGGACCGCAGATTCTCGATGTGAGCTTGTGGAAGCGCTCGGGTCACTGGGACAACTATTCGGAGAACATGTTCTTCACCGAGTCCGAAAAGCGCCAGTTCGCGGTCAAGCCGATGAACTGTCCCGGTCATATCCAGATTTTCAATTCAGGTCTGCGCAGCTATCGCGATTTGCCCATTCGCTATGGCGAGTTTGGCGCGTGCCATCGCAACGAGCCCTCCGGTGCGCTGCACGGTCTGCTGCGAGTGCGCGGTTTCACGCAGGATGACGGTCATATTTTTTGCACCGAAGATCAGATCGAGGCCGAGGTAACAGCTTTTCACCAGCAGGCCATGCAGGTCTACACCGACTTCGGCTTTACCGATATTGCCCTGAAGATTGCCTTGCGCCCAGAAAAGCGCATCGGCGAAGAAGCCGTTTGGGACAAAGCCGAGGCCGCATTGCGCGCTGCGCTGCAGGCTTGCGGTGTGGCGTGGCAGGAGTTGCCGGGAGAGGGCGCGTTCTACGGCCCGAAAATCGAATACCACATGAAAGACTCGATCGGTCGCGCCTGGCAGGTGGGCACCATGCAGGTCGACTTCATGATGCCCGAGCGGCTGGATGCCGAGTATGTCGATGAGCATTCGCAGCGGGTGCGGCCGGTCATGCTGCACCGGGCGATAGTCGGCTCGATGGAGCGTTTCATCGGTGTACTGATCGAACACTATGCCGGCGCGATGCCGCTGTGGCTCGCACCGGTTCAGGCCGTCGTGATGAACATCACCGACGCGCAGGCCGATTACGCACGATCTGTTGCACAAGCGCTGACAAAACAAGGCTTTAGGGTCGAGTTGGATTTGCGCAACGAAAAAATCAACTATAAAATACGTGCAAATGCATTGAGCAAAGTGCCTTACTTGCTTGTGGTCGGTGACCAAGAGCGAGACGCGGGAACCATCGCGGTACGGGCACGCGGCAATGTCAACCTCGGGGTGCTGTCCCTAGAGGCGCTGACGCAAAAACTCTCCCAGGAAATGCAGTCGCGCGGATCAGCCCAGCAGTAAGAACTCAGCTGGGGCAGCATATTTGTCTAAATGAATTGAAAGGTTTGAGCCATCGCTACGTTCCAGAGCCGTAATACACCGGAAAAACGCGCGCATCGTCTGAATCGCGAAATCACGCTTCCCGAACTCCGCCTAGTCGGACCTGACGGCGAGGCGCTTGGGGTGGTTTCCCTCACCGAGGCGCTCAGACTCGCCGAGCAGCATGATGTGGACCTGGTGGAAATTGCGCCGACCGCATCACCTCCGGTCTGTCGTTTAATGGATTACGGCAAGTTCAAATACGAAGAACAAAAAAAGAACCACGAAGCCCGGTCCAAGCAAAAGCAAATCCAGATCAAGGAAGTCAAATTCCGTCCGGCAACAGACGACGGCGACTACCAGATCAAACTGCGTAACCTCCGCCGTTTCTTGGAGGAAGGTGATAAAGGCAAGGTCAGTCTGCGTTTCCGTGGGCGTGAAATTACCCACCAAGACATCGGGATGCGGGTGCTGGAGCGCGTTAAGGCCGATGTCGAAGATGTCGGCCAGGTTGAGCAGATGCCCAAGCTGGAAGGGCGCCAGATGATCATGGTCATCTCGCCGAAGAAGAAAAAATAAACAGCCTTTGCTGCGCTGGTTCAAATGGTGCTGGTGCAGCAAATGCGAGAAGTGCGTTCCTGCTTTTTGGCGGTGAACAAACCTGTGGCGCAAGCTGCAGTCGCGTGTGTTTGGCTCAGATGGGCGAATGCCGCAAAACTCGTGTGCGTGGGCTTGAAAGTGTCTGGTTCATCGTCAGACCGCCTGCGGATATGTCATATTTAATGGAGCAATCATGCCCAAGATGAAGACCAAAAAGAGTGCCGCAAAGCGATTCCGCGTGCGTCCGGGCGGCACTGTCAAACGTGGCCAAGCGTTCAAGCGCCATATCCTGACCAAGAAAACCACCAAGAACAAGCGTCACTTGCGTGGGGCCACGGCGGTGCATGACAGTGATCTGAAGCAGATCGCCGCCATGATGCCTTTCGCCTGAAGCGCCAGTCGCCTCAGTTCGAACAATCAATCAGGATAAGGAGTCTTAAATGCCTCGCGTCAAACGTGGTGTGACTGCACGTGCACGTCACAAAAAAGTTCTCGACCTCGCCAAGGGTTTCCGCGGCCGCCGCAAAAACGTCTATCGCATCGCCAAAGAAGCGGTGATGAAGGCTGGGCAATATGCCTACCGTGACCGCCGTGCCAAGAAGCGTGAATTCCGCTCGCTGTGGATCACCCGGATCAACGCCGCGGTGCGCCAGTCCGGCATGACCTACAGCGTGTTCATGAATGGCATGAAAAAGGCGCAGATCGAAATTGACCGCAAGGTGCTCGCCGACATGGCGGTGCACGACGCAGCAGCGTTCGCCAAAATCGTCGCTCAGGTCAAGGCAGCAATGGCCTGATCGCAGGGCCTGGAGCTTTGTTGCTCTGTTGCGTGTCTTGCTGTGCAAAGGCCTGTTTCCACAGGCCTTTGTTCTTTGTTGGCGGTGCTGCGCTTGGGCGCAAGGGTTGGTTGCCGCTCTTGGGATGTCTGTTCACACTTTTTCGGTGTACTTAGTCTATGAATCCTTTGCAAACCCTGATCGATCAAGCCAGTGCCGAGTTTTCGCAAGCGACGGATTCCGCCTCTCTGGAAAACGCCAAGGCGCGCTATCTGGGAAAGACCGGCTTGATCACCATCGAGATGAAAGCCCTGGCGGCTCTCCCGACTGAGGAAAAGCGGGCCCGGGGCGCTGAGATCAATCTGGCAAAACAGGCGATTGAACAGGCTTTGCAACAGCGGCGCGAGGCGATCGAGCAGGCGGCGCTCCAAGCTCAACTGCAGGCGCAGGCGATTGACGTGACCTTGCCGGGGCGCGCTGGAAATCCAGGCGGCTTGCACCCGCTGACGCGTAGCTGGATGCGGATGGAGCAGATTTTCCGCTCCATGGGTTTCGACGTGGCCGACGGCCCGGAGATCGAAGATGACTGGACCAATTTCACCGCGCTGAATTCGCCGCAGAATCACCCCGCGCGCTCGATGCAAGACACCTTCTACGTCGACGCCAAGGATGTGCACGGCCAACCGTTGCTGCTGCGAACGCATACCTCTCCGATGCAGGTTCGCCATGCCCGAGCCCACGTGCAGCGGTATGCAGGGGCCGCCGAAATGCCGCCGATCAAGGTGATAGCGCCGGGACGCACTTATCGTGTGGACAGCGACGCGACGCATTCCCCCATGTTTCATCAGTTTGAAGGACTATGGATCGACCAGAATGTGTCGATGGCCGATCTCAAGGGCACCTTCACCAGTTTTCTCAAGGCCTTCTTCGAGCGCGACGATATTCTGGTGCGCTTTCGCCCCTCGTACTTTCCTTTCACGGAGCCGTCCGCCGAGATCGACATGATGTTCGAGAGCGGGCCGCTCAAAGGCCGCTGGCTGGAGCTTGCAGGTTCCGGGCAGGTGCATCCCACGGTGGTGCGCAACTTCGGGCTCGACCCCGAGCGGTTCATCGGCTTCGCCTTTGGCAGCGGTCTGGATCGCATCACCATGCTGCGCTACGGCATCTCGGATCTGCGGCTGTTCTACGAAAACGATCTGCGCTTTCTCCAGCAGTTCGCCTAACCCAGTCTCCACCCCTCGCTTTTATTTTGCGGCCTGACCGCTGAGCTGAACTTTTCAAAGAGCTGATCATGCAGTTTCCCGAATCCTGGTTGCGCCAGTTTTGCAATCCCGACCTCTCGACCGAAGCGCTGGCCGATACCCTGACCATGGCGGGTCTGGAAGTGGAGGAAGTGCAAGCCGCGGCACCCGCTTTTTCGGGCGTTGTAGTGGGGCTGGTGCGTGATGTGCAGCCTCATCCCAATGCCGACAAACTTCGTGTTTGCCAGGTGGATGTCGGCGCGGCTCAATGGCTGCAAATTGTCTGCGGTGCGCCCAATGTGGCCGTCGGCATGGCCGCGCCCTGTGCGCTGGTGGGGGCCGAGTTGCCGCCGCAGCAAGAGGGGCAGGGCGCGTTCCGGATCGGGCCGGCCAAGATGCGCGGTGTGGAATCGCAGGGCATGCTGTGCTCCGCACGTGAACTGGGCCTGTCGGCCGATCATGCCGGCTTGCTGGCGCTTCAAGGAGCGCCGCAGGCCGGGGCGGATCTGCGTGAATGGCTCTCGCTCGACGAAGCGGTGTTCACCATCAAGCTCACGCCGAATCTGGGGCATTGCCTGAGCATCATCGGTGTCGCCCGTGAGGTGTCTGCGGTCACGGGTGCGGTGTTCCACAAACCGACGTTCAGGCCCGTGGCGCCCACTCTGGCGGACCGATTGCCGGTGAGCATTGAAGCGCCCGATCTCTGCGGGCGGTTTTCCGGCCGCATCATCCGCGGGGTGAATGCTCGGGCCGAAACACCGCAATGGATGAAGACACGGCTGGAACGCAGCGGACAGCGAAGCATTTCGGCTCTGGTCGACATTTCCAACTATGTGATGCTGGAGTTGGGCCGTCCGAGCCATGTGTTCGATCTGGCCAAGATTCGCGGCGGATTGACCGTGCGCTGGGCGCGCGAGGGCGAGCAGCTTGAATTGCTCAACGGGCAGACCATCTCCCTGAGCGCTGACATGGGAGTGATTGCCGCCGAAAACGGCGTGGAATCTCTTGCCGGCATCATGGGGGGCGAGTCCACCGCCGTCACCTTGGACACTACGGACATCTACCTCGAGGCCGCATTCTGGTGGCCGGACGCCATTCGTGGCCGCGCCCGCCGTCTGAACTTTTCTACCGATGCGGCCGCCCGCTTCGAGCGCGGGGTCGACTACGCGACCACTGTCGAGCACCTCGATGCCATCACCGCGCTGATTCTGGACATCTGCGGCGGACAAGCGGGCCCGGCCGACGATCAGATCACCCAACTGCCGCAACGCAAGCCGGTGCGGATGCGGGTGGCGCGGTGCGAGAAAGTCATCGGTATTCCTATCGGTTCAGACCGTATGGGCGAGATTTTTTCGCGGCTCGGGCTTCAGGCTGAACTCGACCGCAACAGCACTGAACCCGCCTGGATCGTGACGCCAGGCGCTGAACGTTTCGATCTGGAGATTGAAGAAGATCTGATCGAAGAAGTCGCACGCATTCACGGCTATCAGCACATTCCAACCCAGGCGCCGGTGGCGCGCCTGCATCCGCTGCCGGTGCCCGAGGGCCAGCGCAGTTTGCACAGCCTACGTCTGAAAACAGCGGCCTTGGGCTATCAAGAGACCCTCAATTTCTCTTTTGTGGATGCGCAATCGGAGCAGGATTTCGCAGGTCAGGCTGACCCCATTCGCCTGCTCAATCCCATCGCGTCACAGATGTCGGTGATGCGCTCCACGCTCATCGGCTCACTGGTCAAGGTGCTGGCAGACAACCTCAACCACCGTGCCAAACGGGTGCGGCTGTTTGAACTCGGTCGCGTGTTTGCGCGCGATGCGCAGGCCGAGAACGGGCCGATGCAGGTTGCGGGTATTCGCCAGCCGATGCGCCTGGCGGGTCTGGCCTACGGCTCGGTGGTTCCCGTGCAGTGGGCCGAGCCGGAACGGCGGGTCGATTTCTACGATGTGAAGGCAGATGTCGAGGCCTTGTGTGAGGGCTCAGGCGAGGGCACGGGCGAGTTGCAATGGATGCCGGTTCAACATCCCGCCTTGCATCCGGGGCGCAGCGCGGAAGTTCGGCTGGGCGGTGAGCGCCTGGGTGTGGTGGGAGAATTGCATCCGCAATGGGTGCAGCGCTATCACCTGCAGTTTGCACCCGTGATCTTCGAGCTGGATGCCGGGCTGTTGCAGGCCCAGAAACTGCCCGTGTTTGCCCCCATCAACCGCGTACCCGCTGTGCAGCGCGACCTGGCGTTTCAGGTTCCCTCGGGCGTCAGCTATGCGCAGATGCAGCAGGCAGTACAAACCGCCATCCAGAACATTCCGGTTTGCGGCATCATCCGGGAGGTGCGACTCTTCGACCTGTTCACCCCGCCCGGAGACACGACCTCGAAAAGCATGGCCTTCCGTCTGCAGTTGCAAGACCAGCAAACCTTGACTGACGAGCGGGTGGATGCCGCCTGTCAGGCGTTGGTTGCCGAGTTGGCGACTGCAACCGGGGCACAACTCAGGGGTTGAAGTCGGTCGAAACAACAACAAAAGCAGCACACAGGAGGACACAGATGGCACGCATTCAGATCGAATCGGTGCAGACACCGACGCTGACCAAGGCAGAACTCGCCGAACAGCTCTATGAGCGTATCGGCCTCAACAAACGTGAATCGAAAGACATGGTCGATGCCTTTTTCGACCGCGTTCGAGATGCCTTGGGCCGCGGCGAAGATATCAAACTTTCCGGGTTCGGCCATTTCCAGTTACGCGAAAAGGCGCAGCGGCCAGGCCGCAATCCCCGCACCGGCGAAATCATTCCCATCGCCGCGCGCCGGGTGGTGATTTTCCACGCCAGCCACAAGTTCAAGCATCAACTCCAAGGCCCCGCCCTTGCTGATCTGGCCGAAGAGGTGCTGTGACCTTCGCCGGGTCTGCAAATCGTCGAAGAACGCCGAAATTTGTTGGTAAGGTATGTGAAGAATGCCGCGAACCCACGGTGAATCCGGCTGGACATTGCCGTTATGCGCCTGAGATGCGGCAAAATCCACTAACCAGCCCCTTTGGGCGAATTCCGTTTTGACATAACCGCTCACGTTTCTAGGATTTGTCACGTCTCCACCATGAGTGCCGTCCCTGCATTGCCGCCCATACCTGCCAAGCGCTACTTCACCATTGGAGAAGTCAGCGAGTTGTGCGGCGTGAAATCGCACGTACTGCGGTATTGGGAGCAAGAATTCGCGCAATTGCGTCCGATGAAAAGAAGGGGCAACCGGCGCTATTACCAGCACCATGAGGTTCTGTTGATTCGCCGTATTCGGGAACTGCTGTATGAGCAAGGTTTCACCATCAGCGGCGCCCGAGCGCGTTTGGGCGGAATTCCTGGCGACGAGCACGCAATGCGAGAAGCAGCGGGCACGCCGGATGCCGGAGAGCAGGCTCCTCCGGTGCCGCTACCTGCCATTCAGCACATCAACGAATTGCGCGCCGAACTCCTCTCGATCCGCAGAAGTTTGATCGAACCCTGAGGAATGGTGTATGATTACCTGCTTTGGTCGTCGGGGCGTAGCGCAGCCTGGTAGCGCACCTGCATGGGGTGCAGGGGGTCGGAGGTTCGAATCCTCTCGCCCCGACCAAAATTACTAAGTAAATGACCAGATCGTCAGATCTGATCGTTGACGGAAAAGCAATAAAAAAGCCCGCTAAAGCGGGCTTTTTCTTTTGGTTCGCATTCCCGACTAAGGGTTCAAGCTACGGCACGCAATGGGGCTTGCAGGGATTCCAGATGCTGCCGCGCCTCGGCTTCTGGCATGCGCTGCAGCAGGCGGTTGGCGCCGGAGATCAACGCGCGCACGGAGGCGGTGACGATGTTGGCGTCCATGCCCACTCCGTAGGTGCTGGTGGCCGTTCCTGCGATGGCCATTTCGACGACGGCCGAGGCTTTGGCATCCGCGCCAAGGCCGAGTGCGCGCTCCTCATAGCTATGCACGGCCAGTGGCAGGCGCAGGGCGTGGATGGCCGCGTCGATGGGGCCGTTGCCTTCGCCTGTGAGACTCAGGTGTTTGCCATCCACTTCGATTTCCAGGCGAACGCCTTGGCGCTCGCCGTGGTCGCTGAGGTGGTAGCTGTGCAGGTGCAACGGCTGCCCAATCTGCACATACTCTTCATTGAACATCTGCCAGAGTTGTTGTGCGGTGACTTCAGCGCCAGTGGCGTCGGTGTGTTTTTGCACCACACCGCTGAACTCGACCTGCAAACGGCGGGGCATGACCAGACCGTAGGTGGCTTCGAGCAGGTAGGCGATGCCGCCCTTGCCGGACTGGCTGTTGACGCGGATGACCGAATCGTAGGCGCGGCCGAGATCGGCCGGATCGACCGGGAGATACGGCACTTCCCACAGGGCATCTTGACGTTGTGCGGCCAGACCTTTTTTGATGGCGTCCTGATGTGAGCCGGAGAAAGCGGTAAACACCAGATCACCTGCATAGGGGTGGCGGGGATGCACGGGCAACTGTGTGCATTCCTCCACGGTGCGCGCCACGGCGTTGATGTTCGAAAAATCCAGCCCCGGGTTCACGCCTTGCGAATAGAGGTTGAGCGCAAGGGTGACCAGATCGACATTACCGGTGCGTTCGCCATTGCCGAACAGGCAGCCTTCCACGCGGTCGGCGCCAGCCATCACGCCGAGCTCTGCAGCGGCGACGGCGCAGCCCCGATCATTGTGCGGATGCAGCGACAGGATGATGCTGTCACGCTTGTCGAGATGGCGGTGCATCCATTCGATCTGGTCGGCATAGATGTTGGGGGTGCTCATCTCGACCGTGGCCGGCAAGTTGAAAATGATCTTGTTTTCCGGCGTGGGCTGCCAGACTTCGGTCACGGCGTTACACACCGAGACGGCAAAGGGAAGCTCGGTGCCGCTGAACACCTCGGGGCTGTACTGGAAGGTCCATTGGGTTTCCGGGTGCTCGGCAGCGATCTGCTTGATGAGTTTGGCCGCATTCACCGCGATCTGCGTGCAACCGGCTTCGTCGACGTTGAACACGATGCGTCGGAAATTTGGGGCCGTAGCGTTGTAAACATGCACGATCGCCCGCTTGGCGCCCCGCAGTGAGTCGAAGGTGCGGCGGATGAGATCTTCGCGCGCTTGGGTCAGCACTTCGATGGTGACGTCGTCGGGTATATGGCCGCCCTCGATGAGTTCGCGCACAAAATCGAAATCGGTTTGCGAGGCAGACGGAAAGGCCACTTCGATCTGCTTGACGCCGACGGCGCACAGCATTTTGAACATGCGCATCTTGCGCTGTGCATCCATGGGTTCGAACAGCGCCTGATTGCCGTCGCGCAGATCGGTGCTCATCCAGATCGGCGGCTGGGTGATGACCCGATCGGGCCAGGTACGGTTTTTCAGATCGATCTGAGGGAAGGCGCGGTATTTGGTGTTCGGTTGCTTCAACATGAGGTCATCTCCAGAAAGCGAATGGGGTTGCGCAGGGCAAAGAGGGTGCGACGATGGGGCGGTCTGGCTGTCGCGGGTGCAGGGCCCGACCGCCGGTGGGTAGTCGTCTCAGATCGGTGCAGAAAATCTTCATGGCAAGCGCATATAAAAGAAAAGCGCCCGGTGGCTTAAGCCGCGGGCGCTTGGGATTTGGAAAACGAGATGAAAACGTCAATCAGTCGCGCGCGGCATTAAATGGCAAAGCCAGTAGTAGACCGCCCATTAGCAAAGCCTCGCAAGCGCCCTCGCCGCCCCCGAAAGACCGAAGACTGACATCACGCGCAACTTCAGCGTTGATCGATAACTTTGAGACGAAAGGAATGCGAGACATAGACATGAAAGCAAGTTAGCAAAAGTCTGCATTTTCGTCAATGCCAGGGCGGGGACGACGATAGGGTAAATCGGCCCAGCTTGCCGCCATCCACGACGGCAGCGTGGCGGCGGTAAGTCCGCCGGGGCCGTGTTTGCGGACGTAGTGGATAGCCGCTTGGCCGTGCAGCCAGACGGCGGCGAGCACTGATGAAGCCTTCCCTGTTGCTGCGAGCAGGGCGGCCGCGCTGCCGGCCAGCACATCGCCGCTGCCTGCCGTGGCCAATAGGCCATTGCCGGTGGCATTGATCCACGCTGTTTGTTGCGGCGAGACGATGACGGTGCCGCGACCCTTGAGCACAATCCAGCAGGCGAAGCGCTGAGCCAGGGTGCGCGCAGCGGTGAGACGGTCCGACTCAATCGCCTGTACCGAGGCGCCCAGCAGTCGGGCGGCCTCAAGGGGGTGGGGCGTCAATAGGGTTGTGATGGGGTTGCGTTGCCGTAGCAGGGTTTGCAGCGAATCAGTCGCGGCCAGGAGATTGAGCGCGTCGGCGTCGAGCACCAGGGGGACGGGTTGGGCCAGGGCCTGCGCCAAGTAGCTGCGGGCGGTGTCGTCGCAACCGGCGCCGGGGCCGACGAGCAGGCAGGTTCGGCCGCCTTGGGCGTCGATCAGCGAGGCGGGGGAGCGCAGCATCAGCTCTGGCGCCAGCAGATCTACGGCGGGGGCTTGGTCATCGAGCAGGCCGACGAACACTCTGCCGGCGCCGAGCTGGGCTGCCGCGCGGGCGGCGAGCAGGGCAGCGCCTGTCATGCCGGCGGCACCTCCGATCACCGCGACGTCGCCCCGCTGGCCCTTGTGGGCGGACTGTGCCAAGTCGGGCAGCAGAGGGCGAATCATATCGGCGCCGAGCCAGGTAGCATCAATCGCTACCTGCGGATGATGCGTTGCCGCACTGACGCCGAGATCGTCATGCCACAGCGTGCCGCACAAGCTTGATGCGGGGCCGGTGCATAAACCGGGCTTGAGCCCGAGCAGGCTGAGAGTCACGTTGGCGCGCACGCAGACGTCGGTTGCGGCGCCGGTGTCGGCATCCAGCCCCGAGGGCAGATCGACGCTGAGCACGGGGGCGCCGCGCTGCGCGTTGAGCCTTTGAATAATCTCGGCCATCTGCGCTCGCATGGGGCCCCGCAGGCCGAGGCCCAGCAGCGCGTCGATGTAGAGATCGGCCTCGGGCAAGGTGCTTTGATCGTCCAGGGCGCACTGAACCTGAGCCGCCAGCGCCTGCGCCCAGGCCCACGCGGCGTCGGCGGGCAGGCGAGAGCGCCATTCGTTCAGCGTCTCGGCGCCGCAGGCGAGGACGAGCACGTCGCGTCCGGCCTGGTGCAACTGTGTGGCCGCCACCAGGCCGTCGCCGCCGTTGTTTCCCGCGCCCGCGAGCACGACGACGCGTCTTGCGTGCGGAAAGCAAGCCTGCGCCAACCGGGCCACGGCACTACCCGCGCGCTGCATGAGGCTGTGCGGGGGTAATGTGCGCGCGGCCTCGGATTCGATCTGGCGCAGCGCGTCGACGCGATACACCGGCTCGGATTGCAGGGGGCTGATGCGTTTGAGCATGTGCGTAATTTCTCCCTCAAATGAAGCCGAGCAGACCCAACAATGCCCCGGCGAGCAGTAGCCATAAGGGGTTGAGCCGTGTGCGGACGACCAGCACGACGGTAAGCAGCATGAGCGCGATGCGCTGCCAATTGGTGGCTTCCTGCCGCGCCAGCAGCCAGCCGGAGGAAAGCAGCAGGCCGACGGTGATGGGCGCCATGCCATCGTGCATGGCACGTACCCAGTGGCGATCCTTGTGAATCCGGCTGTAGCGGAAATAGGCCACGGTCATGAGCGATGACGGCAGAATCAGCCCGATGGCTGCCAGCAGGGCGCCGGGCAGCCCGAGAATCTGCCAGCCGAGCAGGGCGGAGAACAGAATCATGTTGGGGCCGGGAGAAGCCTGCCCCAGCGCCAGGGCCGAGGTAAACGCCGAATCGCTGAGCCAATGTTGCTCCACCACCAGATAGCGTTGCATGTCGGGCAGCAGGCCGATGGCGCCGCCCACTGAAAGCACAGACCACAGCAGAAAATGGCCGAACAAAGCCAGGGTGACAGAGAGGGTGTGCATCAGGCCCTCCGAATGCGCCACCAGGCCAGTGCGACGGCAATCGGCCCGAGCACGACCAAGACCCAGAGCAGGTTGATACGCAGCAGGCCCACCCCGGCAAACGCCAGCCCCGCCCAGCCCCAGTTGGGCAGGTCATGGCGAATGGCGGGAAAGAGCTTGATGGCCATGGCAATCACCAGTCCGGCCACCACGGCCGACATTCCCTGCAAGGCATGGGTCACTGCGGGCGTGCTGGCGTATTGGGCGTAGGCGATGGCAACGAGGAAGATCAGCACCAGCGGCGCGACGAGCATGCCCGCCAGGGCCACGGCCGCCCCGCGCCAGCCGAAGAAATGCTGCCCGACCATCAGGGCAAGATTGATCAGGTTGGGCCCGGGAAGTACCTGGCTCAGGCTGAGCATCTCGACGAACTCTCCATTGCTCAACCAGCGTTTGTCTTCCACCAGAATGCGCTGAGCAAACGGTAATACCCCGCCAACCCCCAGCAGGGTGAGGTGGTTGAACACCCAGAACAATTCGGCCTTGTGACGCGGCGACTGATGGGGGGTAGCGGTCGGGCGACTCGGATCGGCCGGTTTTTCCGCAGAGGGTAGGGAAGTCATGGAACGAGGAATTGAAAGAGAACTCGCCGGGCCGCCCCAAAAGTTTCTAGCCCCCTGAGCGCCCCCAGGGCTGGACTGCGCCCAGCCCGCCCCCCGTGGGGGGCAAGGAAACTTGGGGCGGCCCTGCGTTTCCTTGAGAGGGGAGTGTCGAGGGTAGCGAAGGGTAGCGAAGGCTTTCGGGACGGGTGCATTTCTCACAATGCGAAATTTGGAGATCGTGATGTGAAAACAGCCTGCTGCAACGCAGGCCAGATGGGTTTCACTCAGCAAAAAAATGTTCCGTATTGCAAAAAATAGAATTTAAATCATTGATCTATAAAGACATAAAATTATCTCTTATATAAGACATAAGACTATGCTGCGCCGCAAAAGTCAACTACGCTCAAGCATCGAATTTTTCATTCACCCGGAGAAGCAAGATGGCAGATCGCAAACAGCAAGTGGCAGCGTTGGAACAGGACTGGGCGCAGAACTCGCGCTGGAAGGGCATCAAGCGCGGTTATGGCGCAGAGGAAGTGGTGCGCCTGCGTGGTTCGGTGATGGTTGAGCATACGCTGGCCCGTCGCGGTGCAGATCGTCTGTGGAAGCAGATGCACGACATGCCGTTCGTCAACGCCCTGGGCGCCTTGACTGGCAACCAGGCCATGCAGCAGGTCAAGGCCGGCCTGCAGGCCATCTACCTGTCGGGCTGGCAAGTGGCGGGTGATGCCAACCTGGCTGGCGAGATGTATCCCGACCAGTCGCTGTATCCGGCCAACTCGGTGCCCAGCGTGGTCAAGCGCATCAACAACACCCTCACCCGAGCCGATCAGATTCAGTGGATGGAAGGCAAGCAGCCCGGTGACGAAGGCTTCATCGACTATTTCGCCCCCATCGTGGCCGATGCCGAAGCCGGTTTCGGCGGCGTGCTCAACGCCTTCGAGCTGATGAAGTCCATGATCGAGGCTGGCGCCGCCGGCGTGCACTTCGAAGACCAGTTGGCCTCGGTGAAGAAATGCGGCCACATGGGCGGCAAGGTGCTGGTGCCGACTCGCGAGGCTGTTGCCAAGCTCGTGGCAGCGCGCCTGGCGGCCGACGTCATGGGCGTGCCGACGGTGCTGGTGGCGCGCACCGACGCCGAAGCGGCCGACCTGATCACCTCTGACGTTGACGATACCGACAAGCCCTTCTGCACCGGCGAGCGCACGGTCGAAGGCTTCTACCGCACCAAGCCCGGCCTGGAGCAGGCCATCTCCCGCGGTCTGGCCTACGCGCCCTATGCCGATCTGGTGTGGTGCGAAACCGGCAAGCCCGATTTGGCCTACGCCAAGGCCTTCGCAGAAGCCATTCATGCCAAGTTCCCCGGCAAGATGCTGGCCTACAACTGCTCGCCGTCCTTCAACTGGAAGAAGAACCTCGACGATGCCACCATCGCCAAGTTCCAGAAGGAATTGGGCGCCATGGGCTACAAATTCCAGTTCATCACCCTGGCCGGTTTCCACGCGCTGAACTATTCGATGTTCAACTTGGCCTACGGCTATGCCCGCAACCAGATGAGCGCCTTCGTCGAGTTGCAAGAGGCCGAGTTCGCCGCAGCGCCCAAGGGCTTCACCGCGGTCAAGCATCAACGCGAGGTCGGCACCGGCTATTTCGACGCCGTCACCACGACGATCGAGAACGAGGCTTCCACCGCCGCGCTCAAGGGATCGACCGAAGACGAGCAGTTCTTCGACCGCAAAGTGGCCTGAGGTACCTGGAGAAGAGTGGGCCAGGCCGGGTTGGCCTCGGCCCGCCGAGGAGACGCAGCCGCCTCAAAATTTCTTGAGGCGGTTTTTTTATTGCCGATGTTGAGGCGTGGGTTCTTACTTCACGTCGCCGCAATCGCTGCCCAGGCGCTTGCCGTTCACCTGCATGTCCGATTGAGTCGTTGCGCCCGATGGGGCGACGCTGGTGATGCTCCATTTCGACTCGAATGTTGCTGGGCCGGTGCGGAAGGTGCCGGTCTGCGTGACCTTGGCTTGCGGCAAATCGCAGTGGAAGGTCCATTGCGTCTCGCCATCGGCCAAGGTGGCTTGCTCGCGTGTGCACTGCTTGCCGTCCATTGGCACCACCACGCTCTCCGGTTTCTGCCCCGGTTTGACGCAGATCTTCACATCGCGCTGCATCGGCACGCTCAGGTTCGGATCGACGCGAGTCGTGCCGTGAATGTCCATGCTCCAGAGCCCAGGCTCCATGGGCGCATCTTTGGCGGACGCGGTGGCGCTCAATCCGGCGAAAACCATCATCAAACCCAGGGTGGTATGGCGCATCAAAAAACCTCCAGGGCACAGGGCCCGCAAATCATCAGGAAATGGAAATAGACTTGGTTTGACCGAGATCGCGGTGCCGGGTTTCACCCAGCCCCAGAACGGCGAGCAGGCTGATGACAGCCGCCACGGAAATGTAGCCGCCTACCCAGCTCAGCCCACCGTGCGCCACCAACACCTGAGCGACATAGGGGGCAAGCGAGGCCCCGAGAATGCCACCGAGGTTGTAGGCCGCGCCCGAGCCGGTGTAGCGCACCGTGGTGGGAAAAATCTCGGGCAGCATCGCGCCCAGCGGCGCATAGGTCATGCCCATGAGAAAGAGGGCGCCGCACAGAAATATTCCTACGCCCGTGGTGGTGGCTGAGCCCAGCAGCGGCGCCAGAGCGAAACCCCAGAGCACCGCGGCCCCGGCCGACGCGACCAAGACGGCGCGTCGCCCCAGGGCGTCGCTGGCCCAGGCCGACAACACGGTGGCCACGGCCATGCAGACGATGGCCAACATCAACCAGGCCTGCAGCGTCGGCTTGGGCAGATGCAAGGTGCCGATGCCATAGCTCAGCACGAACACCGCGCTGATATAGAACAAGGCGTAGCAGACCACGATGGACAAAGAGCCGAGTATCAGCGGCTTGAGGTGGCCGCTGAGCAGTTCGGTCAGCGGAACGCGTCGGGGTTGCTTGGCGACTGCCTGGAACAAGGGGGTTTCAGTGAGTTTGAGTCGCGCATACAGACCGATGAGCACCAGCACGGCGCTGACCAGAAAGGGAATGCGCCAGCCCCAGGCCATGAACTGTTCGTGGCTGAGCAGCAGTCCCAGCAGCAGAAACAGACCGTTGGCCACGAGAAAGCCGATGGAGGGCCCAAGCTGGGGAAACATGCCGAACAGACCGCGGCGGTGCTTGGGCGCGTTTTCTGTGGCGAGCAGCGCCGCGCCGCCCCATTCGCCGCCGAGCCCCAGCCCCTGGCCGATGCGCAGAA
Organism: Thiomonas sp. SCN 64-16; assembly: GCF_001725585.1. Taxonomy (NCBI): domain Bacteria; kingdom Pseudomonadati; phylum Pseudomonadota; class Betaproteobacteria; order Burkholderiales; genus Thiomonas; species Thiomonas sp. SCN 64-16. The sequence goes on from NZ_MEGQ01000006.1 coordinate 60,889, forward strand.
TGACCAGCAACCACGGAGCCAGCTCGCCGATGTGGTCATATCCGGGCAGCAGGCCGATGAGCGTGGTGCACACCCCCATGGTCAACAGCGTGGCGACCAAGGTGGACTTGCGGCCCAATCGATCGCCGAAATGTCCGAACAAAAAGGAGCCGACCGGCCTCGCCAGAAACGCGATGCCGAAAGTGGCAAAGGCGTTGAGCGTTTGCGCCGTGGGCGAGGCGCTGGGAAAGAACACCGGCCCGATGACCAGCGCCGCGGCAATGGCGTAAACGTAGAAGTCGTAGAACTCGATGGCCGTGCCGATGAAGCTGGCGATAGCGATATGCGATGTCTTGTTAACCGGGGCGATGGACGCGGCTGTCATGGAGTCTCCTCATGTTTGTTTGCGAGCAATCTACCGGAAGGCGCGAATCCGGCATGTTTCAGAATGCAAACCGCGTTACGGAGCTTTTTGCTTGCTGCGTTTTGGCAAAGCCAGCCGCCAGATCGCCGCTGCGCAGGCTGCGATGACGGTCAGCGCCAGCAGCAGCCAGGCCAGATTGAGCCACCAAAGCCCGTCAGCTGAGAGCTTGCGCGCAGCAGAGCCCAAACCGCAGCAAACGGGCAGCCAGGCGCTGGCGTTTGCCCAGCCGGCGCAGGCGATGGATAGCCCCTGCGAAGCAAGCCCGGCGAGGCCGAGCAGCAGCAGAATCCAGGTAAACCGGGTATTGAGGCGGAACCCCAGCAGCAGCATGAGGGCGAACAAAAAGGCGGGCAGCCCCGCCCAGACGGCGACGCCTTGGAACAACATTGCGCACACCGCCACGGTTCACACTCTCTCAGTCTGTCGATGCCGTCGTCGCGGTGTAGGTGACGAAGTGATAGGCCCAGCCTTCAGGCGCGAGGTGCGACTCTCGGGCGGTTTCGGTGAAGCGGCTGCGGTCCCAATCGGGAAAGCGCGTGTCGCCGTCGAAGTCGTAGTCGATCTCGGTGAGTTCCAGCCGGTCAGCCAGGGGCAGCGCTTGGGCATAGAGCTGGGCGCCGCCGATGACGAAGGCCAGTGCATCGTTGCTCACATCGTCATTAACCCGCTGCAGTGCCGCCGGAAGTGACTCGGCATGTTCCGCCCCCGCCGCCTGCCATCCGGGCTGACGGCTGATGACGATATTGCGGCGTCCCGGAAGCGGTCGTCCCAGCGAATCCCAGGTACGGCGCCCCATCAGGATGGGGTGGCCCAGGGTGAGGCGCTTGAAGTGCTGCAGATCGGCCGGGAGATGCCAGGGCATGCCGCCGTCTTTGCCGATCATGCCGTTGCGCGCCACGGCGGCGATGAGCACAAGCTGAGTCATGACGAAGTGCCGAGCGCCCGCCCGGCCGCCCGAAGGGCGCGAGCGCCCCCTCGGGGGGCAGCGAACGCAGTGAGCGTGGGGGCTCTGTTCATACCGCCACAGGCGCCTTGATCGCCGGATGGTGCTGATAGTGGCTCAGCACGAAGTCGTCGAAGGTGTAGTCGAACAGGCTCTCGGGCTTGCGCGCGAACTCCAGTGTGGGATAGGGGTAGGGCGCGCGGCTGAGTTGCTCCTGCACCTGGGCGAGGTGGTTGCTGTAGAGGTGGCAGTCGCCCCCGGTCCAGACGAAATCGCCGGGCAGAAGATCGGTCTGTTGCGCGATCATCAAGGTGAGCAGCGCATAGCTGGCGATGTTGAAGGGCACGCCAAGAAAAATATCGGCGCTGCGCTGATAGAGCTGGCAGCTCAGGCGTCCCGGTTCTCCGGGTTGGCGCGGCGGGGCGACGTAGAACTGGAAAAACGCATGGCAGGGCGGCAGGGCCATTTCCGCGATCTGGCCGACGTTCCAGGCGCTGACAATGATGCGGCGCGAATCCGGCTGGGTGCGCAGTTGCCGCAGCACTTCGCTGATCTGGTCGATGGAACGGTGCGGGTCGTCTGCCGTGGGCGCGGGCCAAGAGCGCCATTGCACACCGTAGACCGGCCCGAGTTCGCCGTCTTCGCGCGCCCATTCGTCCCAAATCGTCACGCCATGCTCTTGGAGCCAGCGCACGTTCGACTCGCCGCGCAGAAACCACAGCAGCTCGTAGGCGATGCTCTTGAAATGCACCCGCTTGGTGGTGATGAGCGGAAAACCGGCCGACAGATCGAATCGCATCTGGTGACCGAACACGCTGCGCGTGCCCGTGCCCGTGCGGTCGGTCTTGTCCTGGCCGTGGGTGAAGACGTGACGCATCAGGTCTTCGTAAGGGGTGGGGATGGCGGTCATGAAACACACTTCGTTGGACGCAGGCCGTGGGCTGGCGCAAAGAATATGGCAGAGGCGCAAGAGCCTCGCGCGGGGCAATCAATCTTACCCACGACCTGAGCGTTCACGGCTGGGATGCAGCACAGCGAGCGGCTTTTGCGGTGCCCAGACTGCCTGGCGTCAGGTCGCTGCTCTCAGCATTTTTACCTGCTTGCTGCAACTGTGCTCTAGAACTCACTGCATGAACTGCAGCGACGCCAGGCTAGCGTAGAGGCCGCCGCGAGCCATCAGTTCGGCGTGGGAGCCTATGTCGATGATGCGGCCCTGATCCATCACCACGATGCGATCTGCGCGCTGCACGGTGGCGAGGCGGTGGGCGATAACCAGGGTGGTGCGGTCGCGCATGGCGTGTTCGAGCGCGGTCTGCACGTCGCGCTCGCTGGCGGCGTCGAGCGCGCTGGTGGCTTCGTCGAGCAGCAGCAGCGGGGCGTTTTTCAGAATGGCGCGGGCGATGCTGATGCGCTGGCGCTGCCCGCCGCTCAAGCGCACGCCGCGCTCGCCCAGATAGGTGGCGTCACCCTGCGGCAGTTCGCGCAGAAAGTCTTCGGCCTGCGCCGCGCGGGCTGCGGCCTGCACTTCGGCGTCGGTGGCTTCAGGGCGACCGTAGCGGATATTGTCGGCTGCGCTGGCGGAAAAAATCACCGCGTCCTGCGGCACCAGGCCGATGCGCTGGCGCAAGGCCTTGAAGTCGGCCTGCTGCACGTCCACGCCATCGATGCGAATGCTGCCTTGCTGCGCGTCGTAAAAGCGCAGCAGCAGTTGCAGCACGGTGGTCTTGCCGGCGCCGCTGGGGCCGACCAGGGCCACGGTTTCGCCGGGTTCGATGCGCAGCGAAAAGTCGTCGAGCGCCGGTTTGTCCGGCCGCGAAGGGTAGAAAAACCGCACATGGTCGAGCACCACCGCCGAGCCGCGCTGCACCGCGGGTAGCGCGACCGGGTGCGCCGGATTGCGCACGGGCGATTGCTCAGCCAGCAGTTCCATCAGGCGCTCAGTGGCGCCGGCCGCGCGCAGCAAGTCGCCAAACACTTCGGCCAGCGCGGCGGCCGAACCGGCCACCAGGCCGATGTACAGCACCGTCTGCCCCAGAACACCGGCGCTCATGCGGCCTTCCATGACCGACACCGTGCCCAGATACAGGCCATAGAGCAGGGCGCCGAACATGGCGACGATGATGAAGGCGGTGAGCAGCGAGCGCACCTTGTTGCGGCTGACCGCAGTGCGGAATGCGGTTTCGGCCGAGTTGGAAAATCGCCTTGCTTCGTCGTCTTCGCGGGCGTAGCTCTGCACCACCGGCATGGCGGCGAGCACTTCGGAGGCCAGCGCGCTGGCGTCGGCGATGCGGTCCTGGCTGGCGCGCGACAGGCGCCGCACGCGGCGGCCGATGAACACGGCGGGGGCCACCACCACGGCAATCACCACCAGCACGCCCAGCATCAGACCGGGATTGGTGATGATGAGCATGGTCATGCCGCCGATCAGCACCACCACGTTACGCAGCCCCATGGAAAAACTGGTGCCGACAACGGTCTGCACCAGCGTGGTGTCGGTGGTGAGACGAGACAGCACTTCGCCGGTTTGCGTGTGCTCGAAAAACTGCGGGCTCTGCCGCAGCACGTGGGCATAGACGGCGCTGCGCACATCGGCGGTGATGCGCTCGCCCAGCCAACTCACCATATAAAAGCGCGCGGCGGAAAACACCCCCAGCGCCACGGCCAGCCCGAACAGTCCGGCGAAATGCCAGCCTAAAGCCGCCCGGCTGGCTTGTGCGTGCAGCATGCCGGCGTCGATCAGCCAGCGCAGCGCCATCGGGAAGGCCAGGGTGCTGCCCGCGGCGAGCAACAAGAAGAGCAGCGCCACCGCAATGCGTCCCCGATATGGGCGCAGAAACGGCAGCAAGCCGCTCAAGCTACGCATCGAGCGGCTGCGGGGGCGTTTGTCGGTTTGGGGGAGGGAGCGGGATGAGGCGTATTCGGCGGACATGCAGGCATTACAGCATGTCAGCTTTCAGCATGCAGGACGAATGTCAAACGGCGGATCGAATGTCGGGATCGCCTTGCGCCTGATTGGGCTCGGGCACTTGAGCCTCGTGATCGAGTTGCAGCACCTCCGGCTCTTGCGTCATGCCGGTGCGGCTGTAGCCGGTGAAATGCGCCCCGGCTTCGATGTCGAGTGATTGTGCCGTCACGTCGCCTTCGACCTGGCCCTGGCCGTGAATGCGCAGTTGTTCCGTCGCGTGCACTTTGGCCTTGATGCGCCCGTGCACCAGCACACTGCGAGCGCTGACCTGTTTGCCTTCGATCGCGCCAGTGGTGGAGACTTCGAGATCGCCATCGACCTGCACCGTGCCGAAGATCGTGCCGTCAACGCGCAGATTGCCCGCCGCGCGTAGGTCGCCATGCACCTCGCTGCCCGCGCCGATGTACGTCAGCGCCGAGGGTGTGACGGCGGCCGTCGCGGCGGAGGCGGCGGCGGATTCTTTCGACCAGACATCGGTGGTCTTCGGCGTTTTCGGCTTGAACATGAGGCAGTCCTATCGTTGGGCAAGCAGGTAGGTGGCGGGGTCGAGCGTCTTGTCCCCGTAGAGCAAGGTGTAGTGCAAATGCGGGCCGGTGGAGCGGCCGGTATTGCCCGACAGGGCGATGACCTGACCACGCGTGACCGTATCGCCCGCCTTGACCCGGATGGTGCTGAGGTGGCCGAACAGGCTGCGGTAGCCGAAGGGGTGGTCGATCACCACGCAGTTGCCATAGCCCGACTTCCACCCCGCACTCTCGACCACGCCGTTGGCGGTGGCGTGGACGGGCGTGCCCGGTTTCACGCCGAAGTCGATGCCGTTGTGAAACTCCACGCCGCCGCCCATGGGGTTGGGGCGCAGGCCGTAATCCGATGTGATGGGTGCATCGCCAGTGACAGGGTCGCCCATGGGCCGCGCCGCCTCCAGCGAAGCGAGGTGATGGGCTTGCGGCAGCAACAGACTCAGGCGCGCACCGATCAGATCGACTTCATCGTGCAGCAGCGCTGGGGCATTGGCCGCGTTGAGCGGTTGGGCGATGCCGCCCTGGTTGACGTTTTTCTCTTCCACCGGAAACTGCTCGGCCCGCTTCTGCACAAATCCGCGCATGGTGGTGGCGAGGCTGTCCACGCGCTGTTTGAGCGCGAGAAGATGGCTGGCCATGGCGCCGTTTTCGGCCTGTAGCCGGGCGTTGGCGCTCTGGGCGGTGGCGGCTTGCGCGGCCAGTTGATCCGCGCGCTGCTGCAGATTGCCGCTGGCGACTTGGCGCCAGGCCATGAAAAACGTGACTATGAGCCACAGGGCGACGGCCGCCAGCACCCAGAAAGCCGCACGACGCAGGGCATCGAGGTCGATACGGAAACTGTGCGCGGCATGGCCCGGCCGGGTAATGAGAATTTCCAGATGCCGCGAATGAGCCGCCGCGCGCGGGTTGGCGGGCTTGCCGAACAGGGCGGAGATCAGGGCAGGGCGCTGGGATGGTCGCATACGTGAAAAGTCTGCGGGCAAATCGGTGACAAATTCTACCCAGCGCTGGGGATGAACCGCCGCGAATGCGGGTGAATGGTTACAGCTTGAAACGACACAGTCGGGCGCGGCTGAAGGACGGCTGTGAGTCAGTTTTTGATGGGCCGCCAACGCAAAGTCCTGCTGGAGACGCAGTGCAATCGCTGCCGGTATAGTGCTCGGATGACTGCACATTTCCCCAGCTCTTCGGCATCCGCTTCCGACGAAAACAACGCCATCCGCATCTTCGGTGCGAGGCAGAACAATCTCAAGAATCTCGACCTGGACATTCCGCTGGGGCGCATTGTTGTTGTCACGGGCGTTTCGGGGTCGGGCAAGAGTTCGCTGGTGTTCGACACGGTGTACGCCGAAGGGCAGCGGCGCTACGTCGAGACTTTCTCGCCTTACGCGCGGCAGTTTCTCGACCGCATGGATCGCCCGCAAGTCGATCGCATCGAGGGCATTCCGCCGGCGATCGCCATCGATCAGACCAACCCGGTGCGCACCTCGCGTTCCACCGTGGGCACCATGACCGAGCTTGCCGATCATCTCAAGCTGCTGTTCGCCCGCGCGGCCAGGCTGTACTGCCGGGGCTGCGGCGCGGAGGTGCGGCGGGATACGGCGCAGAGTATCGTTGAAGACGTGCAGCGCCGCGCGCGCCTGCTGCCGCAGGGGCTGCGCGCCGCCGTGGTGTTCGCGGTGGCAATGCCGCAGGGCATGAGCGTGGAGCACATCACCCAGCAGCTCGCCGCGCAGGGTTACACCCGCATTCTCGGCGAGCGCGACACGCCCAAAGGACGGGTGCTCGACGTGGTGCAGGACCGGCTGCGTCTGCCGACCGACGAGCCCGCGCGGCTCAGTGAGGCCGTCGAGGTGGCGCTGCGGCTGGGCCAGGGACGCATGGAAGTGCACGAGCTGCCGCGCGATGCCGAGGCCGCCGAGGGTAAAGGAGCCATCTGGCGTTATTCCTCGGATCTGCACTGCCCGGATTGCGACATCCATTACCGCGACCCCAGTCCCGGCCTGTTCAGCTTCAATTCGCCTGTCGGCGCTTGCGAAACCTGTCGCGGCTTCGGCCGGGTGATCGGCGTCGACCTCGATCTGGTGATTCCCGATGTGCGTAAAACCCTGCGGGCCGGGGCGGTGAAACCCTGGCAGACGCAGAGCTTTGCCGAATGCCAGACCGATCTGGAGCGCTACGCCGCGCAGGCCGAGATCAGGCTCGATGTGCCTTGGGCCGAGCTCAGCGAACGCGAGCGCACCTGGGTCATCGAGGGCGACCCTGATTGGCGCGGCAACTGGCAGAAGCAGTTCTACGGGGTGCGGCGCTACTTCGACTGGCTGGAAAGCCGCGCTTACAAGATGCATGTGCGCGTGCTGTTGTCCAAGTACCGCAGTTACACCGCCTGCCCCACCTGCCAGGGCGCGCGGCTCAAGACCGAAGCGTTGCTGTGGCGCATCGGCTCGAAGCTCCAGGCCGACACCGCGCTGCAAGGCGGCTACCGGCGCTTCCGCCCGGTCGGGGCGCAGTGGAGCGACGCCGTGCTCGGTGGACTTCCGGGCTTGAATCTGCACGACGTCAACTCGCTCCCGATCGAGCGCCTGCAGCGCCTGTTCGCCGATCTGGCGCTGCCGGACATGGCGCAGGCGGCCAGCAGCATGCTGCTCGACAACATCCGTTCGCGTCTGCGCTACCTGCGGGATGTCGGCCTGGGCTATCTCACCCTCGACCGCCAGTCGCGCACCTTGTCGGGCGGAGAGGTGCAGCGCATCAACCTCACCACCGCGCTGGGTACGGCGCTGACGCAAACCCTGTTCGTGCTCGACGAGCCGTCCATCGGCCTGCATCCGCGCGATCTCGACCGGCTGGGCGGTGTGCTGCATCGGCTCAAGGAGGCGGGCAATTCGCTGCTTCTCGTCGAGCACGATCCCCAGCTCATGCGCACCGCCGACTGGATGCTGGAAATCGGCCCCGGCCCGGGCGAGCGCGGCGGGCATCTAGTGTTCCAGGGCACACTCGATCAGGCGCAGCGCGCAGACACGCTGACCGGCCGTTACCTCAGCGGTGAACTGAAGGTGAGCGACGCTTTGCCGCGCCGACGCACCCCGCGCCGCGATGTGCAGGGCGGTCTGCTGGCGCCGCGCCTCATTCTGGAAGGCGCGCGCGAGCACAACCTCAAGTCGCTGACAGTCGAGATTCCGCTGGGCTTCATGACGGCGCTCACTGGCGTGTCGGGCTGCGGCAAATCCACCCTCATCGGCGACGTGCTGTATCCGGCGCTGGCCCGCTCGCTCGGCAAGACCGCGCCCGTTCCCGGTGCCTTCGACCGCCTGCTCGGCGCCGATCAGGTGGGTGATGTGGTGCTGGTCGATCAGTCGCCCATCGGCAAGACGGCCCGTTCCAACCCGGTGAGTTTCGTCGGCGCTTTCGACGGCATTCGCGCCCTGTTCGCTGCCTTGCCCACCGCACGCGAGCGCAGCTACACCGCGGGCACCTTCAGCTTCAACAGCGGCGAGGGGCGCTGCCCCACCTGTGGCGGTTCGGGCTTCGAGCATGTGGAGATGCAGTTCCTGTCGGACGTCTACCTGCGTTGCCCCGACTGCGACGGCAAGCGCTACCGCGCCGAAGTGCTCGAAGTGCAACTGCCGGCGCAGGCCGGGTTCGCCCCGCTGAACATGGCGCAGGTGCTCGATCTCACCGTGGCCGAGGCGCTGCAGCGCTTTCGCGGGCAATCCGACATCACCCGCACGCTGCAGGCCCTGGTGGACGTGGGGCTGGACTATCTGCGCCTGGGCCAGCCCACGCCAACGCTATCAGGCGGGGAAGCCCAGCGGCTCAAGCTCGCGGGTTTTCTGGCCGAGGCCGCCAAGACCCGCGCCGGACTGGCGCGCAAGGGCACGCTGTTCCTGTTCGACGAGCCGACCACCGGCCTGCATTTCGACGACGTGGCCAAACTGCTGCGGGCCCTGCGCAAACTGCTGGACGCCGGGCACACCGTGCTGGTGATCGAGCACAACCTCGATGTCATCGCCTCGTCGGACTGGGTCATCGACCTCGGCCCCGAAGGCGGTGACGCCGGGGGACGGCTGGTGTTCGCCGGACCGCCCGACGAACTGGCCGCCTGCGCGACGTCGTTCACCGGCCAGGCACTGGCGCGGGATGCGGCGCAACGACGGGCCAGGAAAAACCCCTCCCCACCCCAACCCTCCCCACCCAGTGGGGAGGGGGTGTTCTCCTCCTCCACTCGTGGGGCAGGCCGGGAGGGGCATTCGAAGGACGCGCGAAGCGTCGTTCTCACCTCCTCCACTTGTGGGGGAGGCCGGGAGGGGGCAGCGAACGCCTCGTCTCTGTTGCAAGCCGCCGAACCCGCTGCGACCTACTCCGCCGCCGACGAACCCGTCGGCCCCCACCTCGCCAGCGCCTTACGCGCCGGCAAGGCCGGATTCATCGCCATCCGTCAGGCGCGTGAGCACAATCTGCGCGGGATCGATGTGGACATTCCCCGTGGCGAGATGACGGTGATCACCGGCGTTTCCGGTTCCGGCAAATCGACCCTGGCCTTCGACGTGCTGTTCACCGAAGGCCAGCGGCGCTATCTGGAGTCGATCAATGCCTATGCCCGGCAGTTCGTGCAGCCGGCGGCGCGGCCCGATGTGGAAGCCATCGTCGGCATTCCGCCCACGGTCGCCATCGAGCAACGCACCAGCCGCGGCGGGCGCAAGAGCACCGTGGGCACGCTCACCGAGGCTTACCACTTTCTGCGACTGATCTATGCCAAGTGCGGCACGCAATACTGTCCGGACTGCAACATCCCCATCGAGCCGCAAAGCCCGGAGGCCATCGCCGCGCAATTGCTGCGCGACTGGCGCGGTCAGCACATCGGCCTGCTGGCGCCGCTGGTGGTGCAGCGCAAGGGTTACTACACCGATCTGGCGGTGTGGGCGCGCAGCATGGGCTACACCCATCTGCGGGTGGACGGCGCATTCGTACCCACCGATCCCTGGCCGCGGCTCGACCGCTTCAAGGAGCACAGCATCGAACTGCCCGTCGGCGACGTGGTGGTGCGGGCGGAGAACGAGGAGGCATTGTGCGATCTGCTGCGGCGTGCCTTGGCGCTGGGCAAAGGCGTGGTGCTGGTACTGGCGCCGCTCGATGGTTTGAAGGAGGCGATGGAAGCCGGGCAGCCCGAGCCGCCGATGCGCAGCCTGCTGCTGTCCACCAAGCGCGCCTGTCCAGGCTGCGGGCGCAGCTTCCGCGAACTCGATCCGCGTCAGTTTTCCTACAACTCGCCCACCGGCTGGTGCCCCACTTGCTTCGGCACCGGGGAACTGATCGCCGGTTTCGATGCCGAGCAGACCGGCGAGGAGGCCGCCTGGGTCGAGGCGGATGGCGAGAAAGCGACGCCGCGAGGCAAACCGGGCCGGGGCCGCAAGGCCGCGCCCGTGGCTGAGCCGGGCGCTCCGTCCACCTGCCCGAGCTGCCACGGCGCGCGGTTGAACCGCGACAGTCTGGCCGTTCGGCTGCGCGATCAGTCCATCGCCCAGCTAGCCGCACGCGATGTCGATGCCGCCGCAGCCTGGTTCGGCGCACTGGCCCTCACACCGCGGGAAGCCGAGATCGTGCGCGACGCCCTGAGTGAAATCCGCTCGCGCCTGGCCTTCATGCAGCAGGTGGGCCTGGGCTATCTGGGGCTCGACCGCGGCGCGCCCACGCTCTCCGGCGGCGAGGCGCAGCGCATCCGGCTGGCGGCGCAACTCGGCAGCAATCTGCGCGGCGTGTGCTACGTGCTCGACGAGCCGACCATCGGCCTGCATCCGCGGGACAACCGCATCCTGCTCGACGCGCTGGCCCTGCTCAAAGCCAAGGGCAACACCCTGGTGGTCGTGGAACACGATGAAGACACCATGCGCCGGGCCGACCATCTCATCGACATCGGCCCAGGGGCGGGGCGTCGTGGCGGGCAGGTCGTGGCCAGCGGCGCACTGGCAGAAGTCATGGCCCATGCCGACACGGCCACCGCGCGCAGTCTGCGCGATCCCATGCCCTGGCCCTTGCAGCCTCGTCCGATCACCCAGGCCGACCAGCCCGCCTTGCATCTGCGCAGCGCGCATCTGCACAATCTGCAGGGCTTGAGCGCGCAGTTTCCGCGAGGCCGCCTCACCGTGGTCACGGGCGTGTCGGGCTCGGGCAAGTCCACGCTGGCCCGCGAAGTTCTGGTGCCCGCGCTGCGCCGGCGGCTCGCGGGAGACGGGGGCGAACTCGAAGGCGCGGGCGAGCTGATCGGTTGGGAAGGCCTGGAGCGCGTGCTCGAAGTCGATCAGTCCCCCATCGGCAAGACGCCGCGTTCTTGCGCAGCGACCTATCTGGGCCTGTGGGACGGCATTCGCCAGTTGTTCGCCGACACCGAGGAAGCGCGCATCCGCGGCTATACCGCCAGCCGCTTCTCCTTCAACGCTGGCCCTGGCCGCTGCCCGACCTGCGAGGGGCAGGGCGCGGTGAAGGTGGCAATGAACTTCTTGCCCGACGTCACCGTGCCCTGCACCGATTGCAACGGCCTGCGCTTCAACCCTGAAACGCTCGCCGTGCGCCTGCGCGGCCGCAACGCCGGCGAGGTGCTGCAGATGGAGGTGGACGAAGCCGTCGAGTTTTTCGCGGCGCACCGCAAAATCCATCACGCGCTGCAATTGCTGCAGGACGTGGGGCTGGGTTATCTGCAGCTCGGCCAGCCTAGCCCCTTCCTGTCGGGCGGCGAGGCGCAG
>NZ_MEGQ01000007.1:0-71206 GCF_001725585.1 Thiomonas sp. SCN 64-16
GCCCATTTGTTCAAGCAGCAGGCACATTTCCGAGCGGATGTCTTGCAGACTGTCAACCGGGGGCACCGGGAAATAGCCGCCCTTCACCGACGGGCGGTGGCCCATATTGCCGCCTTCCATCTTATCGCCGGTGGCCCAGGCGGCTTCGTTGGAGTCGATCTTGACGAAGCAGCCCGACATGTCCACATTCCAGCGGACCTGGTCGAAAATGAAAAACTCGGGTTCCGGACCGAAATAGGCGGTATCGCCGATGCCCGATGCTTTCAGATAAGCCTCGGCTTTTTTGGCGATGGAGCGCGGATCGCGGTCGTAGGGTTTGCCGTCACCGGGTTCGAGCACATCGCAGCTCAGCAGCAGCGTGGTTTCTTCGTAGAACGGGTCGATATTGGCGGTGTTCGGGTCGGGCATGAGCAGCATGTCCGAGGCTTCGATGCCCTTCCAGCCAGCGATGGACGAGCCGTCGAAGGCGTGGCCATCGGAGAACTTGCCTTCATCGAAATGCGAGACAGGCACCGTGACGTGCTGCTCTTTGCCGCGGGTGTCGGTGAAACGGAAATCCACGAATTTGACATCGTGCTCTTTCACCAGGCCCATCACGTCGGCGACTGTTTTGCTCATAAAAATCTCCTGTCAGGTTGAAATGCGTTGGGGGTGGTCATCGGCCGTGCTGAAGACGCCACTTGACATCGTTTGCTGCAATGCTCCGCGCAGTGCAGGGAATCTAGCAGAAAGCATGCCCAGATCGTTTGAAACCCAGCTCCTCCCACCAAGAGAAAAGACGGGGTTTGCAGACGGCGAAAAATGCACCAAAAACGTGCCGAAAACTCTCATGCACTTTTTCGGTGCGATTCAGCTTATTTTGGTGCATCTTCCCAACTGCCTTCCGGGAGGTGGGCTCGCAAATAGTTGAAAGCCTCACTTACGGCCGCCGAGTCGCCCTTGACGCCGAGTTCAATGTGCCGCCCCCAAACCGGGTGATCCACGCTAGGGAGGCTGAAAACCTTGATGCCCGCAAACCGCTGCTCGATGTCTTCCATCAAGGGCGTGAGGTCGGACTCCATTGCGTGGCGCACAATCACGGCCCGTTCAACCTGATGACCCTGGCCGTGCAGATGCGCCAGCGGACCATCCAGCGCCCATTCGAGCATCGGCCACGCCATGACCGGAAAGCCCGGGACGAAGTAGTGCTGCCGGATGGAAAAGCCCGGAATGCGGTTGTAAGGGTTGGGAATGATGGCGCTGCCCTGCGGAAACATGCCCATGTTCAAGCGCTGCTGGTTGGCGGGGCTGTCCACATCGCCCAGCCCGGCTTCGATGACCCGCTGCTGAATCAGCGCCTTGGCCTCGGGGTGTAACTCCAGCGGCAGGCCCAGCGCGGCTGCGGCGCTCTGCCGGGTGTGATCGTCTGGCGTGGCACCGATGCCGCCGCAGCTCAGCGCCACATCGCCGCGCCGGAAACTGGCGGCAAATGCCTCGGTCAGCTGGGCGGGATCGTCACCCAGATAGCTCACCCAATCCAACCGCATCTCTCGCGCCTTGAGCAGAGCCAGGATCTGAGGGAAATGTTTGTCCTGCCGCTTTCCCGACAGGATTTCGTCGCCGATGATGTAAAGCCCCAGTCCCATGCTTGTGCTCTGAATTGAAAATTCAAGCATAGCGGGACGCCGTCGCTTTCGCGCCACCAAGCGCCCCAAAAAAATCATACTCTGGCGCTTTCCGTGCGATTGCGGGGTGACGCTTCAGCACACTCCGCCTTTATGCTGAGTTACCTCGTTTTTAATGGACGCTCATGCTGCTTCACCACACTTTCGAGACCACCGCCGCCGAGTTTTCCGAACATCGGGCCATCGTGCGCGAAGGCGTGACGACCCGCTATGGCGAATTGGCCGACCAGGTGGAGGGCATCGCCGCGGCACTGCGAGCTCATGGGGTGCAGCGCGGTGAGCGGGTGGCGCTGTTTCTCGACAACTGCGTGGAAATGATCGCGGCCATGTACGCCGTGCTCAAGATCGGTGCGGTGTTCATGCCGGTCAACACCCTCACCAAGGCCGACAAGCTGGCCTATATCCTCAACGATTCCGAAGCCTGCGCTCTGTTCACCCAGCAGGAACTGGCCGAAACCAGCCGCGCGGCCCTGGCGCTGAACCCCAGCGTGCGTCATTGCTACATGCTCACGGCCTACGCGCAGGGCAAGCCGGACCTCGGCACGCCCGATCCGCGTGAGTGCGCCTTTCCTGCCGCCCTTCCCGGTGCGGCCTGCTCGCCCACGCAACCCGATCTGATCGACCAGGATCTGGCCGCCATCATTTACACCTCGGGATCCACCGGCGATGCCAAAGGGGTGATGCTCACGCATCTCAACATGCTCACCGCGCTGCGCTCGGTGCGCGGCTACCTTGGGCTGCGGCAGGACGACATCATCGTCTGCGCCCTGCCGCTGGCCTTCGACTACGGGCTGTATCAGGTTCTCATGGCCTTCAGCCTGGGCGCCACCGTGCCGCTGGAGCGCTCGTTCACCTTTCCGGTCAAGGTGCTGGCCAATATGGCGCGGGAGCGGGTGACGGTGTTCCCCGGCGTGCCCACCATGTTCACCCTGCTGACCAACCTCAAGGCGCTGCATGAGTTCGACCTCTCGGCGCTGCGGCTGATCACCAATACCGCGGCGGCCTTGCCGCAAACGCAAATTGCGCAGATTCGCGCGCTGTTTCCGCAGGCCACGCTGTTTTCCATGTACGGGCTGACCGAGTGCAAGCGGGTGACCTACCTGCCGCCGGAACAGCTCGATGTGCGCCCCGGCAGCGTCGGGCGCGGCATGCCCAATGAAGAAGTCTGGCTGGCGGACGACGAAGGCCGTCGCCTGCCCAACGGCAGCACCGGCGAGCTGGTCATCCGCGGCAGCCATGTGATGCGCGGCTACTGGCGCAAACCCGAGCAAACCGCGCAGCGCCTGCGGCCGGGGCCGATTCCTGGCGAAATGGTGCTGTATTCGGGCGACCTGTTTCGCACCGACGAAGAAGGCTGGCTGTATTTCGTGGCGCGTCGCGACGACATCATCAAAAGCCGGGGCGAAAAAGTCAGCCCGCGTGAAGTTGAAAACGTGCTGCATTCGCTCGATGGCGTGTTTGAGGCCGCCGTCATCGGCGTGGACGACGCGCTGCTCGGCCAAGCGGTCAAGGCCTTTGTGGTCTGCAAGCCGGGCTACACACTCACCGAGCGCGAAGTGATCAAGCACTGCCTGGCGCACATCGAAAACTTCATGGCCCCCAAATACGTTGAATTTGTCGATGCCCTGCCCCGCACCGACACTGGAAAAATCAAAAAAACCGGCTTGCGCTGAGCCTGCTCCTTCTGCTTTCCTTCCTCATCTTTGCTCTTACCGAGGCTTCATTCCCATGTCTGACATTCAGAAAAGAATTCGCGACTACATCGACAGCAACTTTTTGCTCGGCGCGCGCGACACCAGCTATAGCGACACCGACTCGCTGCTCGATCTGCACATTCTCGACTCTACCGGCGTGCTCGAACTCATCCTCTTCCTCGAAGAGAACTGGGGCATTCAGGTGGCCGACATCGAAATGGTGCCCGACAACCTCGACAGCGTGGCCGCCATCGCCGCCTATGTGCAACGCAAGCAGGCGGCCTGAAAAATGACCCGCCCTGCGCTGACCTCCGACGTTCTCGCCATCGACTGCGAGGCTGAAACCGTCCGCATCGCCGACTTTTTGCTCCACACCCTGCGCGGCTTCAACAAGCGCGGCGTGGTGCTGGGCCTATCCGGCGGCGTCGACAGCTCGGTGTGCGCGGCTCTGGCGGTGCGCGCCCTCGGGCCGCAGCGGGTGTTCGGCCTGCTCATGCCCGAGCGAGATTCGTCGGACAGCAGCGCCAGTCTGGGCGGGCTGGTCGCACAGCAGCTCGGCATCGAATACACGGTGGAAAACATCGCCCCGGCGTTAGAGGCCATCGGCTGCTATCGCTGGCGCGACGATGCCGTGCGCGCGGTGCTGCCTGGCTACGACGCGCAATGGAAGATCAAGCTCGCCATCTCCGGCGGGCTGGCTGGTGGCATCAACCATTTCAAGATCATCGCCCAGGCGCCTGACGGGCAAATGCATGAGGCACGGTTGCCGCTGCGCGAATATCTGCAGATCGTCGCCGCCACCAACCACAAGCAGCGACTGCGCAAAACCCTCGAATATTTCCACGCCGACCGCCTGAACTATGCGGTCATCGGCACCCCCAACCGGCTCGAATACGACCAGGGCTTTTTTGTGAAAAACGGCGATGGCTCCGCCGATCTCAAACCCATCGCCCACCTCTACAAAACTCAGGTCTACGCCCTGGCGCGGCATCTCGGCCTGCCGGATGCCGTGTGCAACGCCGCCCCGACCACCGACACCTACAGCCTGCCGCAGGGCCAGGACGAGTTTTATTTCGCCCTGCCCTGGCACCAAATGGACCTGGCCCTCTGGGCCCGCAATCACGGCTACAGCGCCGCGGAACTGGCCGAGACACTGGCCATTACAGAGGCCCGAGCCGCTGCCGTGCTCAGCGACATCGACGCCAAGCGGCGCACCACCCGCTACCTGCACGCGCGGCCCGCGCTGATCGAGCCCGTTTTTCATCCTTCTCAGGAGAGCGTTTCTTGAATCTCGACGCCGCATCACCGCCCGCACAAACCGCCCCCGATCTGCAAGCCCTTGGGCCGGACGCGCAGGCCGTGTTCGAACAGCGCCTGGCTCGGCTCACTCAGGCCCTCGACATCCTGCCCGACAAGCCGGAAGAGACGCCCGCCTCCGCCCTGCGTGCCCTCTGGCTGCTGGCCGCCGGACGCCCGATGTCTCTGCACGCTGCGGCAGAAACGCCCCTGGTCGCGCTGAGCGCCGCGCAGCTCGAAGCGCTCGACGGGCTGATCGAGCGCCGCGTGGCTGGAGAGCCCATCGCCTATCTCACCGGATGGCAGCGCTTCATGGGGCTCGAACTGCGGGCCTCGCCCGAAGCCCTCATTCCGCGCGCCGAAAGCGAACTGCTCGGCCAGATCGCAGCACAAAAACTGCGTTCGATGGCCGAGGCTACGGCAACGCCCCCTATCGTGATCGATGTGTGTTGCGGCTCGGGCAATCTCGCCCTGGCGCTTGCGCACGCCGTACCGCAGGCGCAGGTGCATGGCGCCGACATTTCCCAAACCGCCATCGACCTGGCCCGCGCCAACACCCAAAATCTCGATCTGGGCCAGCGCGTCAGTCTGCATACCGGCGACCTGCTCGCGCCGTTCGGCGCCGAGTTTCAGGGCAAGGTAGACCTGGTGGTCTCGTTGCCGCCCTACATCTCCACCGCCAAGATGGACACCATGCCGCACGAAATCGTCGGACATGAACCCCATCTCGCCTTCGACGGCGGGCCGTTCGGCGTGCGCATTCTCATGCGGCTGATCCGCGAAGCCCCTCCTCTGCTGCGCCCCGGCGGCTGGCTGGGCATGGAAGTCGGCCTCGGCCAGGGCCCGGCGATGATGCAACTGCTGGAAAAGCATCCGGCTTACGACCGGGTCGAAACCGTTTGCGATGCGCAGGGCGCAGTGCGCGCCGTGCTGGCGCGAGCGGCGGGCTCAACGGTTGATTGATCCGTCGGCTGAAACATTTTGCGGTGTCGCGGCCATGCTCGACGCGCCACTGCGCGGGCGCCCAACAGGTGAGCTACAAACAACAAGGGCAGCAGGCCGCCGGCCAGCAAGTGAGCCACCGCGCTCCAAGCAGCAAGGTTTTCACCTCCGGCGTAATACAGGCCCAGCCCGCTAAGGCTTAGCAAGCCAAAGGCCGCCAGCAGAAGCAGACCGCTGCGCACATTCTCCCGCCTGACCCATCCGGTCCGAATATGGACGGCCCACACCGCCCCGACGAGGCCGAGTATCGAAAGAAAACTCAGCGCATGGCCCGCAGCCACCCAGGTACGCAAACCGCTGGGCAAAGACCAGGGCATGTCCCAATCCAGGCGCATTTTCAGCGCGCCGGGCGTCAGCAACAAGCCCGTCGTCAGCAGTGCGAACAAGGTCGCATACAAGACCGATAGGAAATGACGCGGATAAGTTTTCAAGCGGCTGCATCCTGTACTGAAGCCGTTTCAGGCTGAAGAATGCGGCCATCCAAGCGCGCCACCAATGCTTGCCGCCGCGCCGGGGCCGAGAGCGCCGCCACTTTGGTCAGCGCATCGGCCCGCCAGCAAGTCTCGGCTTGCACCGTCCAAACCCGAGGCGCCGCTGCGTCCCAGTTGCCGTCACCGGGGTGCAAGACACAGCCGGGAAAGTTCTGCTGCGCTGATGGCGCGTGCCCCACCATCGAACTGGCCACAGCCGCGTTGCGCAGCGATCCTGATCGGTACACGGCGCCGCTGGCCAGGCGTATCCCCAAAGGCACGGCGTGGGGGCCAAAAGCCCGCAAATCACCGCCAGCGTTCACCACGGCCTGCTCGATGCCTGCGCGCTGCAAACTCTGGATGGCGAGATCCACCGCATAGCCTTTGGCGATGCCATCGAGCGTCAGCAGTACGGGGCGACGCAACCCCACGCGCCGTCCGGGCCACATCACCAGCGCATCGCTGCCGATGGCTGCTTCAAGCGTGGCAAAGCCATGATCGGGCAGCACGCCACGCTCGACCAGGCGCGCGCCCAAGGTGATGTCGAAGTGGCCTTCGCTGGCCAGCCACAAGGCACGCGCCTTGCGCAGCACATCCCAGGTCCAGGCATCGACGGGCTGAGGCGTATGGTGCGCATGCAGATTGATGCGGCTCAGCACGCTGCCTGGCGCATGAAAACTCATGCGTTGCTGTACCCGGGCGATATGCAAAAAAGCGCTTTTCACGGCCCGCTCTACCCGAGCCGGTCGCCCAGTGGCCTGAATCTCCACCCAGGTTCCCAGCAAGGGCCGAAGCCTGCGCACGGTGATGGATTCGTCTTTCATGTGCCCGCCTGCAGCGCAACTTGTTGCAACACCAGAAGGCGTTTGACTCCGTTCATCACATTGCGGCAAGACAGCGTGGCACCGCTGATATTGGGCACGTCCTTGTCGAGCTTGAACGGGTCGGCCAGCGTTTTGCCTTCCAGCGTCTTTCGCCAACTGGACTGGCGGATCTGATCGCCGTGGGTCTCGCGGTAGATCAGGACCTCGATCCCGCGCACACGCCCCTGTGGCAAGAGCGCGGCCGCGTAGTGAATGAATTCATGCTTGCCCACCACATCATCGACGATGAACCAGCCGAGCAACTTGCCCGCTCGCTCTGCTCGCCAGACCTCCTGCTTGTCCCAGCGCTGCTTCAAGCCGGAGCGCGCCTCGATCGCGGATTTTTGCTCCGCACTCAACTGCACCGGCGCCGCGATGAATCGATCGGCCTCGGGGAATAGCGATTTCTGTGCCTGCTCAACTGTCAGATATTCGGTGGCTCCGACCGGCGCAGCGACCAACGCGGCCAGAGGCATCAATAAATAGGGGTGCCATCCTTGCATGCCTGTTCCTTTCAAAAATGATTCAGGCCTCAGAAGTTGTAGCCAACCTTGAGCCGGATTTCACGCCGCTCATGATCGGCAAGATGCACACCCGTAGCGTTGTTATCCGACTCGTTGGAGCCGCCGATCTGCTGGGCCCAGGTCAGCGTGGCCCACCAAGCCTTACCGCCGTAATGAATGGACGGGCCGGCGAAGAAATCCCAGTGATCGAATTCCCAGGACTGATTCGCGGGTTTGAGAATCTCGGCATCGACCCAGCCTTCGGCGCCAATGAACCAGTTCGGTGCAAAGCGATACGACAGGCCCGTTCGCAGCCGCGGGGCCACCGCATACTCCGTGCCGCCACCAGCGCTGGGCCGCCACGACTCGGCTTCCAGCTCCAGATTGGTGATCCACTGCAACTGGCCGTCGAGATAGGGCCGCTGCAAAATGAGCTTGGTCTCCACCTCATAGCCCTGCCCCTTTTCGCCGGTAATCGGGTCAACGCTGTCGTAGGTCACTTCGCCATACAGCGCAACGCCCAAATCATCCTTGTAGGGGGAGAGCAGCATTTTTTTCAGTTCCAGCGAGAACCCGCTGGACTGCGTCCGGTGGAGACTGCCGGTGATTTCTCCGTCCGCTACCGGCCCGGCGCAGCCTATCGTGCCGCAGTTGTAGCTGTGACGATAGCCGTTGAGGTAGATCGCACCACTCAGGCTGTTGGTGATGCCATATTCGTATTCGGCGCGCAGATACTGTGCCGAATAGCTACCGCGCCGTTTGCCGCTGTGATCAGTGATCCAGAAATAGGCCTCTGCAGTTCCTGCAGGCAGCGTTTCCGCCCCCGCGGTGTAGCCCAGAAGATTCTCGTCGGCCGAAGCGGCGCCCGACGTTGCTGCGAACATCAATCCGACGATCACAGACCGATAGATGGGTTTGATTGCTTTCAAGACACGCTCCGTTATTGATAACGGTTCGCATTCTTGTTTTTATTTCTTTGTGTGTCAAGCGTGTCGGTATGTTTCAGAAAAATGAGCAGCCTGTTCCGAGGCAGATTGGCAAAGTCGCGGGAAAAGGTGGCTTTGTCGGGCTGTCTTCCCACGCAGCGGTGGGATGCGGAGCCGGAATCCATTGCGCCTAACTTGCCGTCATCCAGGTCTTCTCCTGGCGTGTATTTCTGACGTCCGGTGCTTTTTCGGTAAAGGAGTACCCAAGCAGTATTAGCTACGTCTAATACGGCTTCTTAAACGGCAATCAGGGGAATTTCAGGACAGTGCCTGATCTTGCAGCGCCGCTTCGCGCTCCTGCAAGGCGCGCCACTGTACTTTGCCAGTCCCCGACTTGGGCAGCGTGTCGACGAACTCGACAATGCGCGGGCTTTTGTAGGCGGCCATGTGCGCGTGCGACCAATCGACAATGTTTTGTTCGCTCACGCGGCCGCGCGCCTCGGGCTTCAGCACGACATAAGCCTTCACCGTCTCGCCGCGGTGGGCATCTTTCGCTGCCACCACACAGGCCTCGGCAATATCCGGGTGCTGGTACATCAGCATCTCGACCTCAGCCGGCCACACTTTGAAGCCCGACGCATTGATCATGCGCTTGAGCCTGTCGACCATGAAGAAATAGCCCTCTTCGTCCACCCGCCCGAGGTCGCCGGTGCGCAGGAAGCGTTTGCCGTCGATTGTCATGAACGCATCTTCGGTCGCCCTGTCTTGCTTCCAGTAGCCCCGCATCACCTGCGGCCCATGCACGATGATTTCGCCGACCTCGCCCTGCGGTAGTTCCTGCAGGGTTTGGGGGTCGATGATGCGGGCGTCCACGTCGAAAATCGGGATGCCAAGGCATTGCTTCTTTGGTCGATGCAGCGGATTCACATGGGTCGGCGCCATGGTTTCCGTCATGCCATAGCCTTCGATATACGTAATGCCGCACAGTTCCTGCAACTTCTGCGCCACTGCTTCAGGCATGGCTGCGCCACCGCCGCTCATATTCCAGACGCTGGAAAGGTCGTACTCGGCAATGCGCGGGTTCATCAGAAAATCGACCACCATGGCCGCAATCGCCTGCCAGGTGCCCACCTTGTAGCGCTGCACGCATTCGGCCGCAGCCTCGCGGTCCCAGCGCGGCAGCAGCACCAGGGTGTTGCCGTTGTAGAGCGAGCCATTCATGCCGCCCTGCATGCCGGTGACGTGAAAGAAGGGCAGCACTGCAATCCCCACCGAGTCCTTCGGTATGCGCAACCAATCCACACCACCGGCCACCGTGCTCATCACACTGCGATGGGTGTGCATGCAGCCCTTGGGTTTGCCCGTCGTGCCGGATGTGTAGGGCATGACGCAGAGGTCATCCGGGCTGGTGTTGAGCGGCGCTGGAACGCGCTGTCGCTCCAGCATGTCGGCCCAAAGCGTCACTCCTGGTTCAGAGACATTTTCACGTGGAGCTGAGGCAAATGGCGGCACGGTAATGCTCGGTGCGCTGGAGATGTAGTCGCTGTAAGCGGCGACGATGATCTGGCTCAGGCCCTTGCCCAGCAGCGGCCGCATTTGCGCAAATAATTCCTGGCCGACGAAGGCCACAGTCGAACCGCTGTCCTCAACATAGTGGGCCAGTTCCTGCGTCAGATTCATCGGATTGACCGGTACAACCACCGCACCAGCACGCAGAATTCCGTAGTAGGCCAGCACGAATTGCGGACTGTTCTGCATATCGAGCAACACGCGGTCGCCTTTCACGACGCCGCAGTCCTGCTGCAGGAAACCGGCAATCCACTCGGCCTGACGCTTGAACTCGCCGAAGCTCAAGGCCTTGTCGTAAAAGATCAGATAGGGCTTGTCGGGATATCTCGCCGCCGACACTTCGGCGTTGTAAAAAAGGTTGGTGTTTGGAATGGTGAGGTGATGTGGCAATCCCTTGGGCCAGACATCAAAGTGGCGAGTGTTCATGACTTGTCTCCGGGATGATTCGAGTTAGGGTCGACTTGCAAAGTCTGCAGGAACCGCTCAATCGCCGCATTGACCGACGCCGCATGTGTCAGGTTGCTGGCATGCCCGGCCCCGGCGATGATGTCCAGGCGTGAGCCTGCCAGGCGTTTCTGCATATCCACAGCACGGTCCAGCGTGATGGCGATATCGGCATCGCCGTGAATGACCAGCGCGGGAATTCGGATGTCTGCCAGCTTTGCAGAAATATCGTCTCGGTTGACAAGGGCCTGAAAAGAAGCCAGCAGTTTGTTCGGCGTCCAGGTGCGCCATTTGGCTTTCCACACCGCTGCTTGTGGCGCACCAGCCCCAAGGATGATGTCAGCGATGGTGTCGGCAATGGCGTCGGGCAATCCCTGTGCGGTCCAGATGTCGATCATCTGCTTGTAGCCCGGCGTCTTACTTGGGTCTTCCTGTTGCGCCTGGGTGTCAATCAAAATAAGCCCGCGCACCAGCTCGGGGTGGGTGAGCGCCAGGCGCAAGGACAAGTAGCCGCCTTGGCTCATGCCGGCAAACACGGCGCGCTTGATCCCCAGATGCTGCATCAGCGCGGCAAGATCATTGGCCGAGTCGTAGTAGCTGAACGGGGCGATGCGGTCAGTTGCGGTTTGGCCATGGCCGCGTTCATCCCAACAGACACAGCGATAGTGCTGGCGAAAATATTCAACTTGCGGATCGAACATCGTCGCATCCATCAACAAGCCATGCGAGAACACGAGGGCGGGGCCGCTGCCGCCGCTGTCCTCGTAATGAATGCGCTGGTTATTGACTTTGGCAAATGGCATTTTGATCTCCAGTTGCGCCTGTTATTAAAGCCGCTGATTGCTGGCGCTCGTCACCTTGTGGGCAATTCGCGCTTGGGCCGATAGCGTTCCAGTTCCAGTCGCGCGATCTGGTCGCGATGCACCTCGTCCGGGCCATCGGCAAAGCGCAAGGTGCGGGCGTTGGCATAGGCGTAGGCCAGACCGAAGTCGTCGCTCACGCCCCCGCCGCCATGGACCTGCATGGCCCAGTCGATCACCTGGCAGGCCATATTGGGGGCGACCACCTTGATCATGGCGATGTCCTTGCGCGCGGCTTTGTTGCCTTGGCGGTCCATCTTGTCCGCTGCGTTGAACACCAGAAGCCGGGCCTGATCGATGAGAATGCGGGCGTTGGCGATGCGCTCGCGTGTCACGCCCTGATCGGCAACTGGGCGGCCAAAGGCAGTGCGGGTGACGGCGCGTTGGCACATGGACTCCAGCGCCCGCTCCGCCAGGCCGATGAGGCGCATGCAGTGATGGATGCGCCCTGGCCCAAGCCGCCCCTGCGCAATCTCGAACCCCCTGCCCTCGCCCAGCAGCATATTGGCGGCGGGCACGCGCACATCGGTGAACGTAATTTCGGCATGCCCATGCGGTGCGTCGTCGTAGCCGAACACCGGCAGATGACGCAGCACCTGCACGCCGGGCGTGTCCATCGGCACCAGAATCATCGATTGCTGCCGATAGCGGTCCGGGTTGTCGGCATCGGTCTTGCCCATGAAGATGAGAACCTCGCAGCGCGGGTCGTTGGCACCCGACGTCCACCATTTGCGGCCGTTGATGACGTAGTGCTCGCCCTCGCGGCGGATACTGGCCTGAATATTGGTGGCATCGCTCGAGGCGACAGCGGGTTCGGTCATGGCAAAGCCAGAGCGGATGTCGCCGCGCAGCAAAGGCTCCAGCCACTGCATCTTTTGCTGCGGTGTGCCGTAGCGCTCCAGCACTTCCATATTGCCTGTATCGGGCGCCGAGCAGTTGAACGCCTCGGGGGCGATGTGCGAGCGGCCCATGATTTCGCACAATGGGGCGTATTCCAAATTGCTCAAACCGGCGCCACGCTCGGATTCGGGCAGAAACAAATTCCACAAACCGGCCTTGCGCGCCTCGGCCTTGAGCTCCTCGATCACCCGCGTGGGCTGCCAGGCGTTTCCGGCCTTGCGGTTAGCCTCGACTTCAGCCGCGAAGCGCGCTTCATTGGGATAGATGTGCGCATCCATGAAGGCGCTTACGCGATCTTGCAGAGCGCGGACTTTTTCGCTGTGATTGAAGTCCATTCGGATTCCTCGATGGTTGGGTGGTGAAGTCGGCAGAGGATCAATGCCCGAAGACGCGTTCGACCTGCGCCCAGGCCGCTTCAGCTAGCGGACGAGCGCGGCGACCGGCCTCAAGCGCCTGCGCGCTGGAAGCATTGCCCTGCAATGCACGTGCCATGACCCCTTGCAATATGGCGGCGAGGCGGAACAGATTGAAGGCGGCGTAGAATTCCCAGTCACCCGCCGCGACGGGCTCGCGGCCCGTGCGCCTGCAATACTGCGCAACGTAGTCGGCCTCGCTTGGAATGCCGAGGGCCTTCAGATCGCCCCCGACCAGGCCGCGAAACTGCCCCGGCTCAAGCCGCCATGCCATGCAGTGGTAGGCAAAATCGGCCAGCGGGTGGCCCAGGGTCGACAGCTCCCAGTCGAGCACCGCCAGAATACGCGGCTCGGTGGGGTGGAAGACAACGTTGTCCAGCCGGTAGTCGCCATGCACGATCGCTGTCTCTTCCCCTTGCGGAATGTGCTGCGGCAGCCAGTCGATGAGCTGATCCATCGCAGCGATCGGCTCTGTTTCGCTGGCGCGGTATTGCTGCGTCCAGCGCGATATCTGTCGGGCGATGTATTGGCCCGGCTTGCCATAGTCGGCCAGGCCAAGTGCGGCGTAGTCGACGCGGTGCAGCGCCGCGATGACCCGATTCATCTCGTCGAAAATCGCGGTGCGCTCGTCGCGCTGCATGCCGGGCAGCAGCGGATTCCACAGAATCCGGCCTTCGACGAAGTCCATGATGTAGAACGACGTGCCGATGACGCTCTCATCCATGCAAAGCACACGCATCTGCGGCACTGGCACGTCGCTTTCGCCAAGTGACCGCATGACGCGAAATTCGCGGTCCACCGCATGGGCCGAGGGCAGCAGCTTGCCCGGTGGCTTGCGCCGCAGCACATAACGCTGCCCATCGGCTGCGGTAAGTAAATATGTTGGGTTGGACTGGCCCCCTTTGAACTGCGCCACCTGCCACGGCCCTTTTGCCTGCGGCAGGTGCTTGCGCAGATAGTCGGCCAGCGCCGCCTCGTCAAAGGCCAGTGCCGGAACGACGTCGCGAGTGTCGGCTTGCATGGAGCGTCCTATTGTCGAATCGGTCGAATCGGTCGAATCAGCCGGATTAGTCAGACCAGCTTGACCAGTTGCTTGCCGAAATTGCGCCCCTTGAGCATGCCGATGAAGGCCTCGGGCGCATTTTCAAGTCCGTGGGCGATGCTTTCGCGGTAGTGCAGTTTGCCCGCCGCTACCATGCCGCCAAGTTCACGCAGCGCTACTGGCCATTGCTCCATGTGCTCCGAGACGATGAAGCCTTGCAGCTTCAGGCGGTTGATCAGCACTGTGCGCACGTTTTTCATGCAGTAGGGGTCGGTGGTGTTGTAGTCGGCGATCATGCCGCACAGGGCGATCCGAGCAAAGGCGTTGGTGCGCGCCAGCAGCGCGTCGAAAATTTCGCCCCCCACGTTCTCAAACAGGCAGTCAACCCCCCTGGGCAAGGCGGCTTTCAAGTCGTCTTTGAGTTTGCCCGCCTTGTAGTCCACACAGGCGTCGAAGCCCAGTTCTTCCACCACATAGCGGCATTTCTCCGCACCGCCGGCCACGCCAACCGCACGGCAGCCCTTGGCTTTGGCAAGTTGGCCCACCACGCTGCCCACCGCGCCCGAAGCCGCTGTCACCACCACCGTTTCGCCCGCTTTGGGTTCGCAGATGGCGTTCAGCCCGTACCAGGCCGTGACGCCTGGCATGCCCACCGGGCCAAGGTATGCGGCCAGCGGCACGTGCGTGGTCTCAACTTTTTGCAGCATGCGCCCCGGGGCCACTCCATACAACTGCCAACCCATCATGCCGACAACTTGGTCACCCGGCTTGAAATGAGGGTCGCGTGAGGCCACGACTTCACCCGCCGTACCGCCCACCATCACCGCACCAAGTGCCACTGGTTCGGCATAGGACTTGGCGTCCGACATGCGGCCGCGCATATACGGATCGAGCGAGAGCCAGTGGTTGCGCACCAGGACCTCGCCTTCGCCCGGCTCTGGAATGGGTCCTTGTTCAAGCCGGAAATGGCGTGCTTCGACCCAACCCTCCGGGCGCCCGGCGAGCAGTATTTGTTGGTTTTGATCGGTCATGGCAGTTCTCCTGAAAAGTTGTTGCGCGATGCGGCCGCGGCGGGCGAACTCCCGGTTCAAATCGCGCTCGAACCGCCGTCCACCGCGAGGCACTGGCCGGTGATATGGCGTGATGCTTCACTGGCGAAAAAGACTGCCGCGCCCATCAGGTCCTGCTCGCCACCGAGACGTGCCAGCGGGGTCTTCTCAATCACCTGATCGCGCATCGCGTCAAGCAAGCCGGCAGTCATTTTGGACGGAAAGAAGCCGGGCAGAATCGCGTTGACGCGAATGCCGTGCTGCCCCCATTCCGCCGCCAGTGCGCGGGTGAAGTTCACCACCGCACCCTTTGAGGTGTTGTAGGCGATGGTGCGCATGGGCGGCGGGTTGCCGCGCAGCCCCGCGATGGAAGCGATGTTGATGATGCTGCCTCGCCTCGCCGGAATCATGCAGTGCTTGCCGACTTCGCGGCTCAAGAAGAACACCGCGTCGACGTTCAGCCGCATGACCTTGTCCCAGGCTTCGTCCGGGTAGTCCTCCGCCGGGGCTCCCCAGGTCGCGCCGGCGTTATTGACCAGAACATCAATTCCACCCAGCGCCGTATGCACGCTTTGCACCAGCGGGGCGATGACCTCGCGCCGCGACAAATCCGCGGGAAAAATCTGCGCGTCAATTCCAAGTCCACACAAGTGCTTCTGTGCCTGCTCCAACTCACTGGCTTTACGAGCAACGAGTGCCAGCCTGGCCCCCATTTCCCCCAGGGCCTGCGCCATTTGCAGGCCCAGCCCTCGCGATCCGCCCGTGATCAGGGCGCAGCGCCCGCTGAGATCGAATAGTCGGTGCGTAGTGGATGTCATGGTGGCTCCAGATCAGTTGGGTTGATGGCTAGGGCTTAGGGCCGGCTCTAAAACCAGGCATCCTGCATCAGGCGGCAGATGGAATTGCGCTCGGCGGCGACTTGCAGCCAAGCCTGAATTTTTGGCAGTTCATAGGCGTAAAAATAGTGGCATGCCTGCAATTTGCCTTGCAGAAAATCGCGGTGATCCGACTCTTGCAAGGCCGCTTGCGCAGCCAGCGCCACGTCCAGCCAAATCCACGCCAGCACGACATGACCGAAGGCTTGTAGATAGGGCGTGGCGTTGGCCAGGGTTGCAGCCGGGTCGTTGCCCTCCCATGCTGCGCGCGTCGCTACGAGCAAGTCATCCAGCGCAGCATGCAGCGCAGCGCCATGCGGCTGTAGTGGGGGTGAGTTCTCGGCCTGGGTTGCGGTGGCACCCACGCGCGCAGCCAGCAAGGCCAAACCTGCGCCGCCATCCATCACCACCTTGCGACCGAGAAGATCGAGCGCCTGGATGCCGTGCGTGCCCTCGTGAATCATGTTCAGCCGGTTGTCGCGCCAGTATTGCTCCACCGGAAAGTCACGCGTGTAGCCGTAGCCGCCATGCACCTGAATGGCCAGACTGTTGGCTTCCAGGCACCATTCAGACGGCCAGCTCTTGGCAATCGGCGTGAGCACTTCGAGCAGTAATGCCGCTTCGCTCGCCGCGGTTGCACCGCCCGTGCGCTGCTCGTCCACCAGCCGCGCACAGTAGAGCTCCAGCGCCAGTGCGCCTTCTGCATAGGTTTTTTGCGCAAGCAACATGCGCTTCACGTCGGCATGTTCGATGATGGACACCTGTGGTTGGCTCGGATCCTTGCCCGACGGCCCTACCGGGCGCCCTTGCGGGCGCTGGCGGGCGTAGGCCAGTGCTGCTTCATAGCCTGCCATACCGAGCATGGCGGCAGACAGCCCGACACCGATGCGCGCCTCGTTCATCATGTGGAACATGCAACGCAAGCCCTCGCCAGCAGCGCCGACGCGCCAGCCGATGGCGCCCGGCGCACCGCCCGCTGGATACCGGCCATCACCAAAACCGAGCAGGGTGTTGGGCGTGCCGCGCCAGCCACATTTGTGATTCAACCCGGCCAGGGCGATGTCGTTGCGGTGGCCGGTTAGTTGTCCACTGGCGTCGACCAGCATTTTCGGCACGATGAACAGCGAGATGCCGCGCGCACCGGCCACCAGTTTGCCGTCCGCGCCTGGAATCTTGGCCAGAACGAGGTGGACGATGTTGTCGGTGAGTTCGTGCTCACCCGCGGAAATCCACATCTTGCTGCCGAACAGGCGGTAGCGGGGACCCAGTGGGTCGGCCTCGAAATCAGGGCCATCGGGCATGGCACGGGTGGCGATGTCCGACAGGCTGGAGCCCGCTTGCGGTTCGGACAGGCACATCGTCCCGGCCCAGCGACCAGCGAACTCGGCACGGGCAAAGATTTGCTGCTGCCTGGGCGTGCCATGTGCCATGAGCAAATTGGCGTTGCCCACGGTGAGCATTCCCGCACCGATACTGACCGAGGCCTTGGCGAAAAATGCATTGGCCGCGGCTTCCACTGTGTAAGGCAGTTGCATACCGCCGATGGACTCATCCTGCGCTGCGGCCAGCATGCCAGAGTCGGCGTAGGCGCGCCAAGCCGCGTGCGTGGCTTGTGGCAGGATGACGCGGTCACCGCTCTGGCGTGGCTCCTCGGTATCCACCAGCCGGTTAAACGGCGCGTATTTGTCGCGGGCGATGCGCTCGCAGGTGTCAAGCACCTGGGCAAAAGTATCTGCGTTGTGCTCTTTGTAACGCGGCCTGGTGCACAGGCTGGTCACGTCGAGCCAGTCGTGGAGCAGGAAGTCGATGGTTTGGCGCATGGCGCATTGGCTTTAGGCAAACGGGCCTCAGAGCACCTCAAACAACCCCGCAGCGCCCTGACCGCCGCCGATGCACATGGTGACGACCACATATTTCGCTCCGCGGCGCTTGCCCTCGATCAGCGCATGACCCACCAGCCGCGCGCCGGTTACGCCGTATGGATGTCCCACCGCGATGGCACCGCCGTTGACGTTCAGCCGTTCGTCGGGAATGCCGAGCTTGTCGCGGCAATAAATCACCTGCACCGCGAAGGCCTCGTTCAGTTCCCACAGGCCGATGTCGTTCATCTTCAGCCCGGTGCGCTGCAGCAGGCGCGGAATGGCGAACACCGGGCCGATGCCCATTTCGTCGGGCTCGCAACCCGCAACGGCAAACCCGCGGAAAGCGCCCAAGGGCTGGAGTCCGCGCTGCTCGGCCAACTTGGCGTTCATCACCACGCAGGCCGATGCGCCGTCGGAAAACTGGCTGGCGTTACCAGCGGCAATCACCCCGCCCGGCAGGGCCGGACGGATTCGGGATATGCCCTCCAGGGTGGTGTCTGCGCGAATGCCTTCGTCAGCGCTCAGCGTAACTTCCCGCGTCACAAGCTGGCCAGTGGCCTTGTCAGCCATACCGGCGCGTACCGTGATGGGCACGATTTCATCGAGGAACTTGCCTGCGGCCTGCGCCGCTGCTGCGCGCTGCTGGCTGCGGGCGCCGTATTCGTCCTGCAACTGGCGCGAAATGCCGTATCGCTTGGCCACGCATTCCGCCGTTTGCAGCATGCTCCAGTACAGCTCGGGCTTGTGCTGCAGCAGCCAGGGTTCGCGCAGCATGTGCGTATTGGCGCGATCGTTCTGCACGCAGGAAATCGACTCCACGCCACCGGCCACCATCACCGGCACCTGATCCACGATGACGCGCTGCGCTGCAATCGCGATGGCTTGCAGCCCGGAGGAGCAAAAGCGGTTGACGGTGGCGCCGGCCGTGGTGACCGGAAGGCCGGCGCGCAGGGCAATCTGCCGCGCGATATTGCCACCCGATGCGCCTTCCGGATAGGCGCAACCGATGATGCAGTCTTCTACCTCGGCAGCATCGATGCCTGCGCGCTGCACGGCCGCCTGAACGACATGGCCGCCCATGGTGGCGCTGTGCGTGAGGTTGAGCGACCCACGCCACGACTTGGCAAGTGCCGTGCGCGCAGTGGAAACAATGACGGCTTCAGTCATGGAACACTCCGGTGTAAGAGGTTGCAAGCTAGGCGTTGAATCGTGCCGCGCCTGTTGGTTGACGACAGCGTGAACATCGCAATACGGGGCTCAGGCGCCGCTGAATGTCTTTCCTTGCTCGGCCAATTCAGCCAGCAGCGGCGCGGGTTGCCAGAACGCGGCATCGCCCCCGGGTTGCGCTGCGAACTGGCGCATGCGACGTACCACCATGGCGAGGCCGATCTGATCGGCATAGCCCATCGGCCCGCCGCGCCAGGCCGGAAAGCCATAGCCTGCGAGATACACCATGTCGATGTCGGAAGCGCGTTGCGCGATGCCTTCGGCCAGCAGGCGCGCACCTTCGTTGACCAGGGCATAAAGGCAGCGGTCGACGATTTCGGCATCGTCGATTTTCCGTGGCGTCACGCCGATCTCCTGGCGGTAGGCCGTGATCAGCGCATCCACCTCGGGATCGGGTAGCGCGGCACGGTTGCCGGCCTCGTAGCGATACCAGCCCTTACCGGTTTTCTGGCCATAACGACCTTGCTCGCACAGGCGGTCGGCCAGGCGCGAATACATGACGTTGGGTTTTTCCACATAGCGCCGCTTGCGTATGGCCCAGCCGATGTCGTTTCCGGCCAGGTCGCCCATGCGGAACGGCCCCATCGCCATGCCCCAGGCTTCCAGCGCCCGGTCTACTTGCTGCGGGCTGGCGCCCTCCTCCACCAGAAAGTTGGCCATGCGACCGTAATGCTCGATCATGCGGTTGCCGATAAAGCCGTCGCAAACACCAGACACCACCGCCGTCTTGCGTATGGTCTTGGCCAGCTTCATGACGGTGGCCAGCACATCCTTGGCCGTGGCCTTGCCGCGCACGACTTCGAGCAGCTTCATCACATTGGCCGGGCTGAAAAAATGCATGCCGATGACGTCTTGCGGGCGCTTCGTGCAAGCGGCGATGGCGTCGAGGTCCAACGTGGAGGTATTAGAGGCGAGGATGGCACCTGGCTTGGCGATGGCGTCAAGGCGCTCAAATACATCGCGCTTGACCTCCATGGTTTCGAACACGGCTTCGATCACCAGGTCGCAGTCGGCCAGTTGCGCAAAGTCCAGCGTGGGGCGCAGCAAGGCCATGCGCTTGTCGACTTGCTCGGGCTTGAGCTTGCCCTTCTTCGCCGAGTTGTCGTAGTTCTTGTGGATGGTGGCCACACCGCGATCCAGCGCCTCCTGCGTGGTCTCAACCAGAGTGACTGGAATGCCGGCATTGAGAAAGTTCATGCTGATACCGCCGCCCATGGTGCCCGCCCCGATCACGCCCACCCGGGCGATGGGACGAGTCGGCGTGTCGGCTGGCACGTCGCCAATCTTGGAGGCGGCGCGCTCGGCAAAAAACGCATGGCGCAGCGCTTGCGATTCGGGCGTGGCCATGAGCATGGCAAACAAGCTGCGCTCCCGCAGCATGCCTTCGTTAAAGGGTTTGAGCGAACCCGCCACCGCCTCGACGCATTGCAGCCGCGCCGGTTCGTGCGGAAATTGCGCGGCAACTGTGGTGCGAGTGAACTGAATGAAAGCCTCGGCGTTGTCGTGATTGACGGCAAGGTCGCGCACGCGAGGCGTGGGTTTTGTCGATTCGGCTAAATGACGTGCGAATGCAGCCGCGGCGCCCACCACATCGTCTTCGACCACGGCATCGAACAAGGCCGTGGCAGCCAGCATCTTGGCGGGCACAGCCTCGCCGGAAACGATCATGTTCATTGCATGTTCCAGCCCCACTGCGCGCGGCAGGCGTTGCGTACCGCCGGCGCCGGGCAGCAATCCGAGCTTGACTTCCGGCAGTGCGATCAGCGCCGAGGCCAGCGCCACGCGGCCATGGCAGCCCAGTGCGAATTCCAGCCCGCCGCCCATGCAGGTGCCATTGATGGCAGCGACCACCGGCTTGGTACAGGCTTCGGCTACGGCAATGACGTCGAGCAGATGCGGCGACGCCATGGATTCCGGCCTGCCGAACTCGCGAATGTCCGCCCCGCCGGAAAACAGAGCGCCGGCACCTGTGACGACGATGCCGATCACGCCAGAATCGGCTATTGCAGCGTCGATGGCCTCCACCAACAAGCGGCGCTGCTGTCTGCCAAAACCGTTGACGGGCGGGTTATCGAGGGTGAGTACCGCGATGCTGCCAAGGCGCGATGTGTGAACGCTGCTCATTCTGTCTCCTGGAAAGTGAACTTGTCGCCTTGCGGTTCGATTCGGACACGAAGCTCGGTGGGCGCTCGTCACGTATTGTTCCGCTAAGCAGAACTTTGTTTTGATAACGATCAATGCTAGCCTGATGCAAATGAGTTGTAAAGCTACCGTTCATCCGACATCGCCATGCAAAAAATTCATGTTTTACTCACCAAAGAGGAGCTTGATCACCAACGTCTTGAAGGCCGCGTAGTCATCGTGCTGGATGTGCTGTTTGCCACCACCTCGGCGCTCACGGCACTGCAAGCCGGCGCCAGTGCGGTCATCCCCGCGCTCGACGCCGAGCATGCGCGCAGCATCGCCGCCAGTCTTGCTCCCGCCCGCGCGGTGCTAAGCGGCGAACTCGATGCCGAAACCCTGCCCGGCTTCGTCCACCCCACCCCGCTGGCCTTGCTGCGCCAAGACCTGCAAGACCGCATCCTGATTTACAGCACCACCAATGGCACCGTCGCACTGCATAAAGCGCAGCAAGCCGCCGCGCAGGTGTACGCCGCCAGCTTGCGCAACGCCCAGGCAACCATTCAGCATGTGCTGCGCGAACACGCGCACAGCACTGTTTTGGTGGTCTGCGCAGGGTCGAGCGCGCAGTTCAATCTGGAGGATTTCTACGGGGCTGGCCTGCTCGTGCATGGCTTGCAGCAAGCGCCTGGGGCTCGCAGCTATTCCGATGCAGCGTTGGCTGCCGCGTTACTTACGCAAGGCAGCGATGCGCTGCGTTGCTTGCGCGCATCGCGCGTGGGACGCTTGATGACCTCGCGCGGACTCGACGCCGAAGTCGACTACGCCGCGCAATTGCATGCAGATTCAGGCGTTGCGCGGCTGCACAACGGTCGCCTGGTGCGGGTACCTGCGTAGGAAACCGTTCGACCTCGACCATCAACACAAGGAGCCTTGCTTGTTGCAACACCACGATGTGATCCTGTCTGACGGCCAGCGGCTGCACGTCGCCAGTAGCGGCAAAGTTGGGCGACCTCTGCTGCTGTTCGCGCACGGCTTCCCCGAATGCTGGGCGGCCTGGCAAACCCAGCTGGCCGCTTTTGGCCAGGATCACTTTTGTCTCGCACCAGACCTGCGTGGCTACAACTTGTCCGGCAAGCCCGAGGGTATTGCCGCCTACCGGGTGCAACCGCTGATGGACGATTTTCTCGGTCTGATGCGGCACTTCGGCTATGAGCAATGTGTGCTGGTAGCGCATGACTGGGGCGGCGCCGTAGCCTGGAGTCTGGCAGCGCGTGAGCCAAGGAGTCTGTCCAAGCTCGTCATCATCAACTCGCCTCACCCCATTCCCTTCGCCCGCGCCCTTGCCCACAACCCAAAACAACAGGCTGCCAGCCAATACATGCTGCGCTTTCGCGAAGCCGATGCTGCGGAATTCCTGTTGCAAGACGATTGCGCCCGCTTGCTCGCGCTCTTCCGCCATCCCATCACGGGGAAATCAGCGCTGGATGAAACCGAAATTGCGCTCTACAAACAGGCCTGGAATCGGCCCGGGGCAATGGACGCGATGCTCAACTATTACCGCGCATCTCCCTTGGTGCCGCCCACTGCCGGGCAGGCTGGAGCCGCGGGCTTGAAGCTTGACCCTGAGGATTTTCTCGTGCCCATGCCCACGCTCGTCATTTGGGGTGAGCAAGATCAGGCGCTGCTGCCCGTGCTACTCGAAGATCTTGGAGCCGTGGTGCCCGACTTGCATATTTACCGCGTGCCGGGTGCTTCGCACTGGGTGGTGCATGAGGAACCCGATGCGGTTGAGGCCGCCATACGCTGTTTTCTGGCGGCAACCTGAGCTGCTACTTGCTCAGGTCGAACTGACTTAGCGGGTCGCCAAACCTTCCAGATGCTGCACTATGGCGAGGAGTTTGGGGCGCACCTCATTGAGCAGAAAATCGGGTGTCAACTGGAACGCCGGGCCACCGCAATTCATTGCCATTAGCGGCATGCCATTGCCGGGGTCAAAACCCACGGCAATGGCGTTCACGTCTGGCTGCCAGTCGCCGAACGAGCAGGCCACACCGAGGTTGCGATAGTCGCTCAGCGCCCTGTCGATACCGCGCTTGAGCGTCGGCCACGCCAACTCATCAAGCGCAGCGAGGTCGTCGAAAATGGCCGCACGCTCACGCTCGCCAGCCACGGCAAGGTAAGCGCGCCCCATGGCCGTGGTGGCAATAGGGATACGCGAGCCCACGTCCAGACTCAGGGTCAGCGCCGAAACGCTGCGGCAGTTTTCCACGTAAATCAGCGAGAGCCGGTCGCGGGTTCCCAGCGACACCATGCCCTTGGATGCATCGGCCAGTTCCTGCATCAGGGGCCTGGCGATTTGGCGAATGTCCATGCGTGCCAGTACCGTGCTGCCCAGCGATAGCGTCGCGGCCCCGAGTCGGTACTTGCCGCTGTCTGCGTCTTGCGTCAAGTAGCCCAATCGCGTGAGCGTATAGGTCAGGCGCGAAACCGTGGACTTGGGCAGCTTGCAGCGCTGGGCGATATCCAGATTGCCCAGCGCCTTGTCGCGTGAGCGAAAGCTCGACAGCACCTCCAGGCCGCGCGCTAGGGCAGTGACGAACTGCCGCTCGTCCTTGGGTACGGTGTCGGCAGGGGCTGCTGCCTGAATTGACTCGGTGTTGATGCGGCGCGCGTTCATGAGCTGTGTGGGTGTTGTGCTGTCTCGATGGTCGTTGCCACGCCGAGCGGTGTCTGGTGATGCGAGTCATCGCGCACGAAGCATCGTCGAGTGCATCGTGATGAACTGACCCCAGCCTTGACACGCCGGAAGGCAAGTTGAACAATCGGCATCATATTTCATGGAACATTGTTCCGCACAGCGGTTTTTACATTGATTCGACTTTCATCAAATTTTCATACTTTTTTATGGTCAGCCCGCCATTTTCATGGGGACGATTCCTTGCACCTGGAGTTGCAAATCTCGGTCGACAAGCGTGCTGTGCATGGTGCCGCGCCCGAGTTTTGTGCACGAGAACTTGCCCCAAGATGTTGCAGGCCGTCCGCCATGAAACCAACGACCCTGGGCTGTTCCACGCCTTTGGCGACATGGGATTGCCGGATTCCCCGCTACCGCCAATTTACGGCAAGGCAAAAATCGGCTCTTTCGGCCTGTCGGAGATTGAATACGGCTCCGATCCTGACGGCCTGCAAACTCGCACACAAGAAGAGATGCACGCACTAATCCAATGGTGCGCGCAGACCGGCATTCAGGCATTTACGACCTAGACAGGTACGCCAGATGAACATGGATTTCGAACCCGATTTCACTCCGGAATACGCACCGTTTCGCGCTGAAGTTCGTGCATTCCTTCATGACAAACTGCCCGCATCGCTACGCCACAAGGTTCTGCATGGCTTACGTTTGAACAAAGACGATTTTGTTCTCTGGCAACGCATCCTCCACGCCCATGGATGGGGCGCGCCCAACTGGCCGTTGCAGTATGGCGGCACCTCGTGGAACGCCGTGCAGCAAGCCATTTTCGATGAGGAATGTGCCCGGGCCGGAGCGCCGCGACAACTGCCATTCGGCCTCAAGATGCTGGCCCCTGTACTGATGCGTTTTGGTACGGAGACGCAGCGCAAGACGCTGCTACCTGGCATTGTCAGTGGAGATGTGTGGTGGTGTCAGGGCTATTCCGAACCAGGCGCTGGCTCGGATCTGGCATCGCTCAAAACCCGCGCAGTGCGTGATGATGACGACTATATCGTTACCGGCCAGAAGACCTGGACCACGCTTGGGCAATACGCAGACTGGATGTTCTGTCTGGTACGCACCGACACGGCAGCCAAGCCACAGCAGGGTATTTCCTTCTTGCTGATCAACATGCGTTCGCCCGGCGTCAGCGTGCGTCCCATCATCACTCTGGACGGTGAGCACGAGGTGAACGAAGTCTGGCTCGACGCCGTGCGCGTGCCTGTTGCCAACCGTGTCGGCGATGAAAACCAGGGTTGGACCATTGCCAAATATCTGCTGGGGCATGAGCGCAGCAATATTGCCGGAGTCGGCATCGCCAAGCGGGAACTGTCGCGGCTGACAGATCTGGTAGCGCGTGAATCGAAGCCAGGGAGAACGCTGCAGGATGATCCGCTGTTCGCGTCACGCATTGCCCAACTGGAGATCGACCTGTTGGCGCTGGAAATCACGCAACTGCGCATGCTGCAACGCGAAGGCCCACCGGGACCGGAAAGCTCGATGCTCAAGGTGCTGGGCAGTGAGTTGCAACAGCGTGTGGCTGAGCTGCTGATGCACGCCGCGGGTCATCGCGCCCTGTCCTTCGAATTCCAAACGCCGGATTCCGGGAACAAAGACGAGGACGAGAGTGGCAGGCTGGCCGCGCAATACGCCAATTGGCGCAAGCTTTCCATCTTTGGTGGCAGCAACGAAATTCAAAACGGCATCCTGGCGCGTGCGCTGGGCCTGTGAGGAGGCGCACCATGCAGTGGCACGCAACGGAACAACAAAGCCAACTGGCTGACGCCCTGGAGCGCTTCATGCAGCGCGACTACAGCTTCGAACAGCGCCGCGCGCTTGCGGCTGGCGCGGGTTTCAGTCCGCAGTCCTGGGCCCTGCTGGCCGAGCTTGGCATAACCGCGCTGCTGGTGCCCGAGACCTTCGGCGGCCTGGGCGCAAGTGTGCAGGACGGCCTGCATGCGCTGCAGACCCTGGCGCCTGCGCTGCCCCTGGAGCCCGTGGTCGCAAGCAGCCTCCTGGCCACGCATCTGCTGAGCGGGTGCAGCGAAACGGCAGCAGCGCGTGCCTGGTTGCCGCGTATGGCTGAAGGCCGAGCGATTGCCACGCCTGCGCACTTCGAGGCCGAGCAAGGCTTCGCCACCGAGCAACCGCAAACCCAGGCGCGACACGACGGCGATGGCTGGCTGCTACACGGCGCAAAGAGTTTGGTGCTGCAGGCGCAGTTTGCCGATGTGCTGCTGGTCTCGGCAACTGCTGATGATGGACAAATGGCTTGGTTCGCAGTGGAGCCAGGCAGCAGCGGCGTGCATCTCCGCGCCTATCCCCTGCTCGATGGCCAGCGTGCCGCCAACGTGACGTTCGACGGCGTACGCCTGCTTGCTGCAGCCCGCATAGACCGGCCCGGCCAGGGCGCTGCGCTATACGGCGCCATGCGCGATGTCTGGCTCGCCGCACTGTGCGCCGAGGCCGTCGGCATCCTTCAAGCCACGCTGGACGCCACAGTGACTTACCTCAACACACGCCAACAATTCGGCCAGCCCATAGGCCGCTTTCAGGTGCTGCAACACCGCGCCGTGCGCATGTGGATGGAACTTGAGCAGGCACGATCCATGGCCTTGCTTGCCGCCGATGTCTGCACACAGGGCGACGCCGTGCAACGCACCCGACTGCTGGCAGCCGCCAAAGCCCGTGTCGGCCAGGCTTGCAGCTATGTGTCGCAACAGGCCGTGCAATTGCACGGCGGCATGGGCATGACCGACGAGATGCAGGTGAGCCATTGGTTCAAGCGACTCACCGTCATCGAACTCTGGCTACACGATAGCGACAGCCATTTGCAGCGCTACGCCAACAGCCTGCGCGCAGCCTGACGCACTCTGGAGTCCAGCCATGCCCGTACGCAATGCCCGCGCCGTTGTCTGCCGTGGACCGGATCGGCCGTTTGAAGTTGAGACCATCCGCGTCGAGCCGCCGCGCCGCAACGAAGTCACCATCCGCCTAGCCGCTTGTGGGGTGTGCCACAGCGACCTCTCGGCGACGAATGGCACCATTCCCATGCCACCGCCTTTGGTGCTGGGGCACGAGGGCGCAGGCGTCGTCGTCGAGATCGGCGAAGGCGTGACCGAGCTTGCCGTTGGCGATTCCGTGGTGACTTCCTTCGTCAGCATGTGTGGCCACTGCCGCTATTGTCAGACCGGTCGGCCGCAATTATGTGATCAGGCTGCCAGAACCTTGACCACGCTGCCCGATGGCAGCGTACGCAGCTTCGACACGGACAACCAGCCGCTTTCGGTGTTCTCAGGTTGCGGCGTGATGGCTGAATTCGCCACACTGCATGTTGACAACGTGGTGAAAATCGAGGCCGCCATGCCGCTGGAACCAGCCTGTTTGATTGCATGTGGCGTGATGACTGGCGTGGGCGCGGCCTTCAACACCGCACGGGTGGAGGCCGGCTCCAGCGTGGTCGTGTTTGGCTGCGGTGGTGTGGGTTTGAGCGCCATTCAAGGCAGTTCCATCGCAGGAGCCGCAAGCATCATCGCCGTGGACACCATGGCGCACAAGCTTGAATTCGCCCGCCTGTTCGGCGCCACGCTCACCATCGACGCCAGCACCGATTCGAATGTGGTCAAGACCATCAAGAAGCTCACAGGCGGCGGCGTGGACTACGCCTTCGAGTGTGTCGGTTCGGGCGTGCTTGTCGCGCAAGCCTACGCCAGCTTGCGCAAAGGCGGAACTGCCGTGGTGGTCGGTGTGGCGGCGCAGGCCGACACCACCAGCGTGCGCACCGCCAGCCTGACCTTTGAGGAAAAAACCCTCACCGGCAGCATGTATGGCTCGGCGCGACCGCGCCAGGACTTTCCGCGGCTGATTGCGCTCTACCGCTGCGGACGGCTGAAGCTCGACGAACTCATCACCCAGCGCTACGCCATCGAACAAGCCGCGCAAGCCTTCGCCGACTTGCAAGCCGGGCACAACGCCCGTGGCGTCATCGTGTTCGACCCCGACTGAACGTCAGGCTGCTCCTGAAACCCACTCACAAAACCACCATGCAAATCTACCAAGACAACATTGCTGTCATTACCGGGGCCGCCGGTGGTATTGGTCTCGCCCTGGCGCGGCAGGCGGCCAGGCGCAATATGAAGCTGGTGCTGACCGACCTCGACACCGAACGCTTGCACCACGCTGCAGCGAGCCTCGACCTGCCGCCCGAGCGCCTGCTGTTGCATGCCGCCGATGTCAGCCGCGAGGCCGATGTGGCAGCCCTGGCCGATGCCAGTTTTGCCCGCTTCGGCGCTGTGCACCTGCTGTGCAACAACGCTGGCGTGGGCTACAGCCGCTTGACCACCGAGCACAGCACCGCCGACTGGGACTGGGTGCTGGGCGTCAACCTGATGAGCGTGGTTCACGGCATTCGCCATTTCGTGCCGCGCATGCAACGGCAAAGCGAGCCCAGCCATGTGGTGAACACCGCCTCCGCAGCA
This sequence comes from Thiomonas sp. SCN 64-16, assembly GCF_001725585.1. Lineage (NCBI taxonomy): Bacteria > Pseudomonadati > Pseudomonadota > Betaproteobacteria > Burkholderiales > Thiomonas > Thiomonas sp. SCN 64-16. Next base: position 27,993 of record NZ_MEGQ01000007.1, read on the forward strand.
GGCTTGGTGTCCAGTCCCGGCATGGCAGCTTATAACGTGAGCAAGCACGGCGTGGTCACCTTGTCGGAAACCTTGTATGCGGAGCTTACCGAGCAGGCATCGCAGGTCGGTGTTTCGGTGCTTTGTCCGGCCTGGGTACCCACCGGCATCAACCAGAGTGCGCGCCACCGCCAGCCGCGTTTCGGCACCGAACCCGAGTTGACGCCGCAATCGGCCGCCTATGCCCAGCGCATGGCCCAAGCGGTGCAGTCCAGCAAGCTCACGCCTGACGACATTGCGGGCATCACCTTCGCGGCCATAGAGCATGGCCAGTTCTACATCGTGCCGCACCGCAAAATTCTGCAGGCGGTGGAGTTGCGCGCTCAGGACATGGTGCTGGGCCGTAACCCCACACCACTCACCCCGCCTGCCGCGTCTAGGCCAAGCAAGGCAGCGGAGGCGTCACGATGAAAGCCTTGCTCTGCACAGCCTATGGCCCGATTGATACCTTGCGGCTGCAAGATGCCCCTGATCCAGTGCCGGCAGCTGGCGAGGTGGTGGTTGCAGTGCGTGCCTGCGCACTGAATTTCCCTGATGCGCTCATCGTCCAGGGCCTTTACCAAGCCAAGCCTGCCCTACCTTTTTCACCCGGCGCCGAGTTCTCCGGAATCATCCTCCAGGTGGGCGCAGACGTGACGGCCTACAAACCTGGCGATGCCGTCATCGCCTTCGCCGGTCACGGCGGCCTGGCCGAGCGCTGCGCAGTGGATGCGCAGCGCATCATGCCTTTGCCGTCCGGCATGTCGTTCGAGCAGGGCGCGGCGTTCATGCTGACTTACGGCACCTGCATCCATGCGCTTAAAGACGTCGCACAGTTGCAACCCGGCGAGACCTTGGCCGTGCTGGGTGCGGGTGGCGGCGTGGGGTTGGCCGCAGTCGACATTGCCAAGGCCATGGGTGCGCGGGTGATCGCCGCAGCTTCGACCAAGGCCAAGCTGGAATTGGCGCAGCAGCATGGCGCTGACACGCTGCTGGACTATGCCAGCGAGGATCTGCGGCAACGCCTGATGGGACTGACCGAAGGCAAAGGCGCCGACGTGGTGCTGGATCCTGTGGGTGGCGTTTACGCCGAAGCCGCGCTGCGCGCCACGGCTTGGCGTGGCCGCTACCTGGTGGTGGGTTTCGCTGCGGGCGACATTCCCCGCATCCCTCTGAATCTGGCGCTACTGAAGGAGCGTCAGATTCTCGGCGTGTACTGGGGCGAGGCCGTGCAGCGCAACCCCAGGCAGCATGCCGCCAACGTGCGGCAATTGCTGCAGTGGTTTGTGGCTGGGAGTGTGCGCCCGGAAATCACGGAACAGCTGGGTTTGGAGCAGGCCACGCAAGCCCTTCTGCGGCTCAGCCAGCGCGAGGCCAAGGGCAAGATCGTGGTGCGCATCATGGCCGAATCCGGGGTCTGAATCAACTGCCGTTCGGCATGTGAGGTTAGGTTTCATTCGCCCCTCAGAGCCACACCCCTTTTTGAGAATAATGCAGCCATAGGCGCGCAGCTTTCCAGTCGCAACGATCGCAAAGGCTACACGCGATCGCACTTAGAAAGCATGACGATCAATGCCTGCCATTTGAATCGGAGCTGTTGGCGCCGATCGGCAGCTCGTCCCGTAGCGCAGCAATTTGCCGCCCCGAATCGGAGCCAAGACGATGCAACTTAATTCAAATGGTTTGACCATCGGCGCCGTCGCCAAGGCGGTCGGAGTCAACGTCGAAACCATCCGGTTCTACCAGCGCAAGGGCTTGCTGGGTGAACCCGAGCGAACCCAGGGAAGCTTCCGTCATTACGGGCCCGGTGACGTTGCCCGCCTGCGTTTCATCAAATCGGCCCAAGGTCTGGGCTTCAGCCTCGACGAGATTGCCGGTCTGCTGCAGCTCGATGACGGCATGCACTGCGACCAGGCGCGTGAGCTCGGTGAGCGCAAGCTCCGCGATGTGCGCACCAAGCTCGACAACCTCAGGCGCATCGAGGTGGCGCTGGCCGAGATGATTCGCGCCTGCGCCTGCAGCGATGGCTCCATGTCCTGCCCCCTGATCGACGCGCTCCACGGCGAGGTTCACGCTCCCTGACCAGCCAGGTTCCAGCGGCCGTGCGTCGGCTGAACGGCAAAGGCCATGCCGCCTTGTCAACCAAGGCGCGATGCTGCTTGACTCCGTACTTTGGTACGGCTCTACAGTGCCGACATCGTCCACTCCATGGAGTTTCGGCATGTCGCAATCCAGACCACCACACGCGCCCACCGGGCGCGGCGCGCTGTTTGCCGGCGGGCTCGCGGCCATCCTGGCCTCGACCTGTTGCCTGGGCCCGCTGATCCTGCTGTCGCTGGGCATCAGCGGCGCGTGGATCGGCAATCTGACCCTGCTTGAACCGTATCGGCCGATTTTCATCGGCGCGGCTCTCATCGCCCTGTTCTTCGCCTGGCGCCGCCTGTTCAGAGCGCCTGCAGCCTGCAGACCGGGCGAGGTCTGCGCCATTCCCCAGGTCAACGCCACCTACCGGCTGCTGTTCTGGATCGTCGCCGCGCTGATCGTCGTGGCGCTGTCGTTTCCCTATGTCGCTCCCCTGTTTTATTGAATCGAAAGGAATCCTCATGAACAAGCTCCTGACTGCTATTGCCGCCGCCTGCGTTTTCAGTGCCCCTGCCTGGGCTGCAGAGCAGACCGTGACCCTCGCCGTGCCGGGCATGACCTGCGGGGTCTGCCCGATCACCGTGCACAAAGCGCTGACCGCCGTTCCCGGCGTGGAAAAAGTCAGCGTGGATGAGATGAAAAAAGACGCCGTGGTCACCTTCGACAATGCCAAGACCAACGTCAAGACCCTGATCAAAGCCACCACCGATGCGGGCTATCCCTCGACGGTCGTGCAATAAGCCGTCTGTGATGAGCCGATCGCGCTTTGCTGCGGCCGCAGCGCACGCGACCGGCCGATCTGAACCGGCCCCCTCCAACCCGAAGAGAAGCCCATGGAAATCCTGAGCATCAGCGGCATGACCTGCAACGCCTGCGCCACCCACGTCAAAAGCACCCTGGAGAGCCTGCCGGGCGTGAAGTCCGCGCAGGTGTCGTACCCGCTGGGGACGGCCGAAGTCGTGACCGATGACAGCATCTCGTTCGAGGCGATGGCTGCGGCCGTGGCCAAGGCGGGCTACGCGGCAAAGCAGGCGGATCGTGCGCCGACACCATCGTACGGTTCGACCGACTCGGCCCGTTCTACCCATCCTGCCCGCGGTGACGCCAGCGATCTGCGCATCGCCGTCATCGGCAGCGGCGGCGCGGCCATGGCGGCGGCGATCAAGGCGGCCGACAGCGGCGCGCGCGTCACGCTGATCGAACGCGGGGTGATCGGCGGCACCTGCGTCAACGTCGGCTGTGTGCCGTCCAAGATCATGATCCGCGCCGCGCACATCGCCCAGTTGCGCCGCCGCAGCCCGTTCGACGCGGGCCTCCCACCCACCTCGCCCGCCATCCTGCGCGACAGGCTGCTCGCCCAGCAGCAGGCGCGGGTGGACGAGCTGCGCCACGCCAAATACGAAAGCATCCTCGAGGGTCAGCCCGCCATCGCCACCCTGCGCGGCACCGCCCGATTCTTGGACGACCGAACGCTGGCCGTGACCCTGCACGACGGCAACACACGCCAGGTGCGCTTCGATCGCTGCCTCATCGCCACCGGCGCCAGCGCGTCCATTCCTCCGATTGCGGGACTGAAGGGCACGCCGTACTGGACGTCGACCGAGGCGCTGGAAAGTGACACGATTCCGCCGCGCCTGGCGGTCATCGGCTCCTCGGTCGTCGCGCTGGAGCTGGCCCAGGCCTACTCCCGCCTAGGCAGCCAGGTCACCCTGCTTGCACGCAACACCCTGCTGTCGCGCGACGACCCGGCCATCGGCGAGACCCTCACCGCCGCGCTGCGCGAAGAGGGCCTCACCGTGCTGACTCACGCCCAAGTCAGCACGGTAACCTATGCCGACGGCTGCTTCGCGCTGAGCACGAACCAAGGCGAGATCCGCGCCGAGCGCCTGCTGGTGGCCACGGGTCGCGCGCCCAATACGGCTGAGTTGCATCTGCAAGCCGCGGGCGTCGAGTGCGATGCGCGCGGCGCCATCGTGGTCGATGACCATTTGCGCACCAATGTGCCGCACATTTACGCCGCGGGCGACTGCACCGATCAGCCGCAATTCGTCTATGTGGCCGCAGCCGGGGGCACGCGTGCGGCCATCAACATGACCGGCGGCGAGGCGACGCTCGACCTCTCGGCCATGCCGGCCGTGGTGTTCACCGACCCGCAAGTGGCCACGGTGGGGCTGACCGAGGCGCAGGCGCAGCGACAAGGCATCCAGACCGACAGCCGCACGCTGAGCCTGGACAACGTCCCCCGCGCCCTGGCCAACTTCGATACGCGCGGCTTCATCAAGCTGGTCGCCGAGGCGCAAAGCGGACGCCTGCTCGGCGTCCAGGCGGTGGCCGCCGAAGCTGGCGAACTCATCCAGACGGCCGCGCTCGCCATTCGCAACCGCATGACGGTGCAGCAACTGGCCGACCAACTCTTCCCCTACCTGACCATGGTCGAAGGCCTGAAGCTGGCCGCACAGACCTTCACCAAGGATGTGACGCAACTGTCATGCTGCGCGGGGTGAGCCGATCGAAGCAGAGACCTTGCCCCTGTTCGACGTAGTCCAAAGCCACCTGGTTACGCGGCTTGTTTTGACTGGCCCGCGTGCCAGTTTGCTTCGAACTTCATCGGGCTGGCCCACAGGCTCTCGGTCGGCGCATGATCCCAGCCGTTGCCCTTGCGACTCATCGAACAGCTTCGCGCGCTCTTTGGACTTGAGTTTGCCGCGCAGCGCCGAACGCCACCCATTTGGCGTGGTCTGCGGAAGATCGCCGGAATCCGGGCGGTAGTCCCAGGCCGCCCTCAATTCCTTGCAGCATCGCCGCCTGCACTGGGATGTGGTCGAATCGCTGAGATGAACTGATGCGACCTTGCGGGTGACTGTGGCGGCATCGTGGTCGGCAATGCCTGCGCGCATCAAATCGAACGTCCGACGAATCTCCACCCTCCTCTTTTCGGCTCGATTCTTGATGTGCCCTCTCAGATAGATATCGCAAACATCGCGTACCGTTGGGCTCTGGCATTTACCCGGTGTGGGCGCCATGAGCTTTCCCGGAAAGAGCATGAGAGCAGCGAGCGTCAAACTCCATAATTGGCACAAAGGTCAGCGTAAGTTTTTCTGGGAGGCGAAATTTTTGGCGTAACTTTTTTATCAACGCCCAAAAAGCTATGCCTTAATCATGAGTGCAGAGATGTGGCGCAGGGCGATGTTCCGATTTCTCAGGCTCTCGCCACGCGCTCGATATGCTGAAAATACCTATTATCAACAATAACTTAGAAAATTTTATCAAGGAAATCAATTGAGTAGCATTTCCGCGCACACCCCGCTGATGCAGCAATACCTGCGCATGAAGGCGGAGCATCCCGGCACGCTGCTGTTGTGTCGCATGGGCGATTTCTACGAACTGTTTTACGACGACGCCGAGAAGGCCGCGCGGCTGCTCGACATCACGCTGACCCGGCGCGGTCAGTCGGCGGGCGAGCCGGTCATCATGGCTGGGGTGCCGGCGCAGGCGCTCGATGGCTATCTGGCCAAACTCGTCAAGCTCGGTGAGTCAGCGGCGATCTGTGAGCAGATCGGCGATCCGGCGCAGGCCAAGGGGCTGGTCGAACGCCGTGTGGTGCGGGTGGTCACACCGGGCACGCTCACCGAACAGACGCTGCTCGACGACAAGCGCGACGCCATTCTGCTGGCCGTTGCGCCGCCGAAATCGGCGCGTGGCGAATGGGGGCTGGCGTGGATGGCGCTGACCGGCGGCGGCCTCACTCTGGCGCAATGCGAAGCGGCCGCCCTGCCCGACTGGCTGGCCCGCATCGCGCCTGCCGAGGTGTTGTGGCCGCAACACCAAAGCCTGCCGAACGAACCTCGTTGGCCCCATACGACCGAGCGACCGGAATGGCATTTCGACGCCGCGCTCGGTCTGCGCAAGCTCTGCGCGCAATTGCAGGTGGCGCATCTCGACGGGTTCGGCGCGCAAGCCCTGGGCGCGGCACACGCCGCCGCTGCCGCCTTGTTGACCTACGCCGAGCAGACCCAGGGCGGCACGCTGCCCCTGCTGGCCGATCTGCGCGTTGAGCGAGCCGAGCACAGTCTGCGGCTGGACGCCGTGGCCCGCCGGAATCTGGAGATTCTGCAACCCTTGCGCGGCGAAGACAGCCCCACGCTGCTTTCCCATCTCGACAGTTGTCAGACTGCGGCGGGCAGCCGCTTGCTGCGCGACTGGTTGCAGGCGCCACCGCGTGACGCCAACGTCGCCCGCGCGCGCCACGCCGCTTTGCAGGCACTGATCGACGGCGACTTGGCGGCATTGCGTGGCAGCCTGCGCGGCATGGCCGATCTGGAGCGCATTGCCGCGCGCATCGCGCTGAAGCAGGCCAAGCCGCGCGAACTGTCGGCGTTGCGCGACGGCCTGCAGCGCCTGCCTGCACTGCGTCGCCAGGCGGCCGCGTTCGAACGCTGCGCCTTGCTGCAAACCATCGATGCGCAGCTTGATTTGCCGCCCGAACCCACCGCCTTGCTGCAACGCGCCATCGCGGCCGAACCGGCGCTGAATCTGCGCGATGGCGGTGTGATCGCGGCCGATTTCGATGCCGAACTCGACGAACTCCGCGCCATCGACACCGACTGCGGCAGCTTTCTCATGGAGTTGGAACAGCGCGAGCGCGCGCGCACCGGCATCGCCAATCTGCGGGTGCAATACAACAAGGTTCATGGGTTTTTCATCGAAGTCACTCACGGCCAAACCGACAAAGTGCCCGACGACTACCGCCGCCGGCAAACGCTCAAAGGCGCCGAGCGCTACATCACCCCGGAACTTAAGGCCTTCGAAGACAAGGCGCTTTCCGCGCAGGATCGCGCACTGGCACGTGAGAAAGTCTTGTTCGAGGGCGTCGTCGAAGCGCTGCAACCCGCGCTGGCCGATATCCGCCGCGCCGCACAGGCCGTCGCCCTGCTCGACACCCTGGCCGCCCTAGCCGAGCGCGCGAGCACCTTCGGCTGGGTCTGCCCCGAGTTCGTCGAGGTGCCGGGCATCGACATCGTGGGTGGCCGCCATCCGGTCATCGAGAGCCGGGTCGACCGCTTCATTCCCAACGATTGCCAGCTCGACGAACAGCGCCGCCTGCTCATTCTCACCGGGCCGAACATGGGCGGCAAATCCACCTATATGCGGCAGACCGCGCTGATCGCCCTGCTCGCCTATCTCGGCAGCTATGTCCCGGCCCGCAGCGCTCGCATCGGCCCGCTGGACGCGATTTTCACCCGCATCGGCGCCTCCGACGATCTGGCCGGCGGGCAATCGACCTTCATGGTCGAATTGGCCGAAACCGCAGCGATTCTGCGGCAAGCCACACCGCACAGCCTGGTGTTGATGGACGAGGTCGGGCGCGGCACCTCCACTTTCGACGGCCTCGCGCTGGCCGCAGCCATTGCGGCGCAGTTGCACGACCGCAACCGCAGCCTCACCCTGTTCGCCACGCATTACTTCGAGTTGACGGACATGGTGTTGCGCCACCCGCAGGCCGCCAATGTGCATGTGGGCGCAGCGGAAACGCCGCAGGGCATTGTGTTTCTGCACGAGGTGCGCGAAGGGCCGGCCAGCCGCAGCTATGGCGTGCAGGTCGCCCAGTTGGCGGGGGTGCCGCCTGCCGTCATCCGCGACGCCCGCAAGCGGCTCGACGCGCTGGAACGCCAGCATCAGCAACAGGAAGCGCAGCTCGATTTGTTTGCCGCGTGTGCAGAAATCGATGAAGCAGAGCCAGCGCCAGCCCCCACGCACGAAGCGGTGATCGAGGCGCTCGATGACATCGATCCCGACACCCTCACGCCACGCCAGGCGCTTGAAACCCTCTACCGTCTCAAGGCCTTGCGCGAGCTCGCATGACGCCGCTCAAACCCGCTCGATCAGCGCGTAGGCCGAGTGATTGTGGATGGACTCAAAGTTCTCCGCCTCGGCCACGTAATGCCCGATACGCGGATCGGCATTGAGCCGGGCGGCGACATCACGCACCAGATCCTCGACGAATTTGGGATTTTCGTAGGCGTGCTCGGTGACATATTTTTCGTCCGGGCGCTTGAGCAAGCCCCAGATCTCGCACGACGCCTCTTCCTCGGCAATGCGGATGAGTTCTTCCAGCGCCACGGGCTGAAGCAATTCGGCCGTGATGGTGATGTGCGAGCGCTGGTTGTGCGCGCCGTAATCCGAGATTTCCTTCGAACACGGGCACAGCGATTTCACCGGCACCATGACCTTGGCGGTCAGCTTGAGCTGATCGCCGCGCGCTTCGGCGATCCACCCCGCTTCGTAGTCGAGCAGGCTTTGCACGCCCGAGACCGGCGCGGTCTTGCGCAGAAACAGGGTGAAGGCGAATTCCAGACGCCCCGCCGTGGCATTCAGCTTGGGCAGCATCTGACGGGTGAGCGCGGCAAACGCCTGCGCGTCCATCGCCTCGGGCATAGCCTCGAGCAGTTCGACGAAGCGCGACATATGCGTGCCCTTTTTCTCGGCGGGCAGCGCCACATCGGCCGTTACCTGGGCGATGCTCGGGTGAATGCTGCCGTCGCGCAGACGCACATTGAGCGGATAGCGCAAACCCTTGACCCCGACCCGCTGGATCGCGATATGGCGCTCGTCCGCAGTGCTCTGGATATCCGGAATGGCTTCAAAGGGTTTGTTCATGGAATGACGGGTGGGGCTGCGCCGATGGGATTTGGCATCGCCCGCCCGGGGCATAGTTGAGAAAAGTTCTCGGATTATCCCGGACAGCGCACATCCTTGTCCGGTCTGCGGAAATGGCGGCGCCAGAGGGTGTGAATGAATCCGGCGTGGCCGAGCAGCGCGCCCAAAGGGTTCCAATCAAGGCGCAAAGCACAGCCGTGCCCGTCGGCACGGCGCGCATTTGCAACGCCGAGTGGGACGATTTGGGCGCGATGAGCGGGCATGGCGGATTTGTTCACACCCTCTCAGCCGCGCTGCGGGAGCACCCGCAGCAGCAGAAACAGCAGCGCCGCCGCGACCACCATGGCCGGGCCCGAGGGCAGGTCGGAATGCAGTGAGGCCAGCAGCCCCAGCAGGACGGCGACTGCACCGATTGCGGCCGCGCCCAGCGCCATCTGCACCGGCGTGCGCGCCAGTCGCCGCGCCGCCGCCGCCGGAATGATGAGCATGGCAACGGTGAGCAAAATACCCACGAGCTTCATCGCCAGCGCGACGAAAACCGCCAGCACCAGCATGAACGCCAGTTGCAGCCATTTCACCCGCCGCCCCTCGACGGCGGCGAGTTCTTCATGCACGGTGAGCGCCAGCAAGCCCTGCCACAACCAAGCCAGCAAAGACAGGCCCACGACGTCGATCAGGAGGATCCAGCCCAAATCCGCCGCCCTGAGCGCCAGGATGTCGCCGAACAGGTAAGAGAACAAATCGACGCGCACGTCCTCCATGAAGGCCAGCACCACCAAGCCCAGCGCCAGACTGGTGTGCGCCAGCAGGCCGAGCAGCGTGTCTTCGGCAATGCCTTCAGCCGGTTGTCGCCGCGCCAGAACGAGGGCGATGACCACGCTCACCGCCAGCACGCCAAAGACCGGATCGAGGTGCAGCAGCAGCCCCAGCGCCACCCCCAGAAAGGCCGAGTGCGCCAGCGTTTCGCCGAAGTAGGCCATGCGGCGCCACACCACAAAACAACCGAGCGGCCCTGCCAGCAGCGCCACGCCCACGCCGCCGATCAAGGCGCGCCAGACGAAATCAGGCAGCAGGAATTCAGTCATGGTGCGCCCGTCCTTCGGCTTCATCGGACACGATATTGCCGTGCAGGTCGTGATGATGATCGTGGTGATGACGATAGACCGCCAGCCCGGTCAGATCGCGCCCGAAAAGTCGCAGGTACTCCGGATGTACGCTGATGTCTTCGGGCCGCCCCACGCAGCACACATGGCGCTCCAGGCAAACCACCTCGTCGGTGGCGGCCATGACCAGATGCAGATCGTGCGAAATCAGCAGCACGCCACAACCGGATGCGTCACGCAGGCGGGCGATCAACGCATAGAACTCCTGCTGACCCTGCACATCGAGCCCTTGCGCCGGTTCGTCGAGCACCAGCAAATCGGGCTTGCGCAGCATCGCCCGGGCGAGCAGAACCCGCTGCATTTCCCCGCCGGAAAGCGCCCGCAGCGGTCGTCGCAGCAGATCGCCGGCGCCGTTATCGTCCAGCCGCTGCTCGCGCTGCGGCTCGGTACTCGGGCCCGCCAGACGCAGAAAACCGTCCACATCCATCGGCAGGCTGGGCGGCGGGGTGAAACGCTGCGGAACATAGCCCACGCGCAGACCGCTACGCCCCCGCACGGCGCCGCGATCCGCGGTCATCAAGCCGAGCAGCACGCGCACCAGCGTGGTCTTTCCCGCACCATTCGGGCCGACCAGCGTCACGATCTGGCGCGGCAGCACGCGTAGGCTGACGTCGGTGAGCAGCGCGTTACCGTGGCGTTGCACATGGATGCCCTCGACGGCGATAAGGGGTTCTGTGGGAGACAAGGGCGTTATTTTCTGTTGCAAGTGTTATATTGTAACTAATTACTTTCTCCACGTCATCGTTCAAAATGATCTTCCTACGACGCCTCTTATCCCTTTCGGCTTTGCTCGCTGCCACCCTGACCCCGCTGGGGGCGCAGGCTGAAACGCCGCGGGTCGCGGTGAGTATCAAACCCGTGGCCGATCTGGTGGCGGCCGTCATGGCCGGGGTGGGCAAACCCACGGTGCTGATTCCGCCGGGAAATTCGCCCCACACCTATGCGTTAAAGCCCTCGGAGCGAGCCAGCGCCGAACAGGCGCAGCTTCTGTTCTGGATCGGGCCGGACGTCGAGCCTGCGCTGACCAAGATCATCAAGGCGCTGCCCAAATCGACCCAGGTGGTCACTCTTTCCACCCAGCCCGGCATGGACTTGCTGCCCGCGCGCACGGGCGGCGACTGGGAGCGCAAGCGCCCTGCCCCGAAGCTGGCGGTGTCGCACGACCACGGCGACGAGCATGAACACGGTGTCGAACATGACCCTGTGCACACCGGCAGCTTCGATGGCCATCTCTGGCTGTCGCCCACCAATGCCAAGGTCATCGTGCGCAGCGCAGCCCGCGCGCTGGCGGCGAAAGACCCGCAACATGCGGCGCAATACCAAGCCAATGCAGAGCAAGCGGTGCAGCGTATCGATGCCATGACGGCGGAACTCACCGCGCAACTCGTCCCGGTCAAAAGCAAGCCCTTCATCGTGTTTCACGACGCTTATCAATACTTCGAACATGCCTTCGGGCTGCGTGCGGTCGGCTCGATTCTGGTCAGCCCCGACGCCATGGCCAATGCGCGACGCGTGAGTCAGATGCGCGACAAGATCAAGTCGCTGGGCGTGGTCTGCGTGTTTGCCGAGCCTCAGTTCGAACCGCGTCTGGTGCAGACCTTGATCGAAGGAACCCGGGCGCGAGTCGGCACACTCGACCCGCTCGGCGCCAAGGGCCCGCTGGGCCTGGAAGGCTATACCCAGCTGATGCGCAATCTGGCGAATAACCTCGGCCAGTGCCTCAGCGCACCGTGAGGTTTTATTCGTTGGCCGCGCGCTGACGTCCTGCGGGATGTAGCAAGGCGCCAAAGCGTTTGCGCACGCTCGCGGCAATGCCCGCGGCGTCCAGGCCGATGTCAGTGGTGATTTGCGCGGGGTCGCCATGTTCGAGCCAGGCGTCGGGCAGACCGAGGTTGAGCACCGGAATCTGAACGCCCGCTGCCTGCAATGCCTCCAGACAGGCCGAGCCCGCCCCGCCACTGACCACCCCTTCTTCCACGGTGACCAGAGCATCGTGACTACTTGCAGCGGCCAGCAGCGCCGCCGCATCGAGCGGTTTCACAAAGCGCATATTGATCACGCTGGCGTCGAACTCTTCAGCCGCCTGTAACGCGGCGTAGAGCACCGGGCCGAAAGCGAGTATGGCGATGCGCTGTCCCGGCTTGGCGGCACTGGCGCGCCGCGGCTGCGATTTCCCCCAGGGCAATTCGGTGAGTGCGGTCTGCACGGACACGCCGGCACCGCTGCCGCGCGGGTAGCGCACGGCCGCAGGGCCATCGTGGCGGTAGGCCGTGGTGAGCAATTGCCGGCATTCGTTTTCGTCGGCCGGGGCGAGCACGCTGAGATTGGGCACGCAGCGCAGGAAGGGGATGTCGAAGGCGCCGGTATGCGTCGCCCCGTCAGCCCCCACCACACCGGCCCGGTCCACCGCGAACATCACCGGCAGATTCTGAATGGCCACATCGTGAATCACCTGGTCGTAGCCGCGCTGCAGGAAGGTGGAGTAGATCGCTACCACCGGCTTCATGCCTTCGCAAGCCAGACCGGCAGCAAAGGTGACTGCGTGCTGCTCGGCAATGCCGACATCGAAATAACGCTGCGGAAAGCGCTCGGCAAACTCAACTAGGCCGGAGCCCTCGCGCATGGCCGGCGTGATGCCCACCAGACGCGCGTCGGCCTGCGCCATGTCGCACAGCCACTGACCGAACACCTGAGTGAAGGTGGGGGCCTTGCCCGGTTTGCCGGGCGCCAGCCCCACGGCCGGATCGAACCGCCCCGGCCCGTGATAGGCCACCGGATCGGCCTCGGCCAGCTTGTAGCCCTGCCCCTTCTTGGTCACCACATGCAGCAGGATGGGCCCGTGCATGTCGCGCAGATTGTGCAGGGTGGGAATGAGCGCGTCGAGGTCGTGCCCGTCGATCGGGCCGAAATACTTCACCCCGAGCTCTTCGAACAAAGGCGAAGGCGCCACCAGCCCCTTGGCATATTCCTCCAGGCGGCGCGCCAGACCCAGCAAAGGCGGCGCGGCGCTGAGCACCTGCTTGGCGGTGCTGCGCGCGGCGGTGAACAGTCCGCCCGACAGCAGGCCGGTGAGGTGGCGATTGAGCGCGCCCACCGGCGGAGAGATCGACATGTCGTTGTCGTTGAGCACGATGAGCAGATCGGCCTCGGGATGCACGCCGGCGTTGTTGAGCGCCTCGAAAGCCATGCCCCCCGTGAGCGCTCCATCGCCGATCACGGCGACCACGCGCCGCGATTCGCCTTTGCGCTGCGCGGCCAGCGCCATGCCCAGCGCGGCCGAAATCGAGGTGGACGAATGGGCGGTGCCGAAGGCATCGAACGGCGATTCGTCACGGCGCGGAAAGCCGGATATGCCGCCCTTCTGCCGCAAGCCGCGCATGCCTTCGCGGCGTCCGGTGAGAATTTTGTGGGCGTAGGTCTGATGCCCGACATCCCACACCAGTCGGTCATGCGGGGTGTTGAACACGGCGTGCAAGGCAATGGTCAATTCCACGGTGCCGAGGTTCGACGACAGATGCCCGCCAGTGCGCGACACCGATTGCAGAATGAATTCACGCAGCTCAACCGCCAGTTGCCGCAGGTGCGCGCGGTCGAGCGCACGCAGGTCTTCAGGCGAGGCGATGCGGTTCAGCAGAGAAAACGAAGCAGTCATAAGGGGCGAAGCGTGGAACCACGCGTGGAGCGGCGCCTGAGTCAGCGTGTTGGGGGAGAAGCGCGACGCCACATCGCGGCGACCAGCAGGGCAGACGCCAAAACGAATCCGGCCGCAGACCAGAACGGCAGCGCCAAACCGAACACCGAAGGGGTATCGGCGCAAAGCCCATCTGCGCGAAACATCCACGGCGCCCACTGCGTAACCGGCCAGTGGTTGATCACGGCAGCCAGCGGATCGAGGCCGCAGAGCTGCCCCGGGTGCAAAACCAGCCAGATATGCCGGGCGGCAAAACCCAGCCCGACAAGGCCGCTGAGCACTCCGAAGCCCAACACGACACGCGCGGCAAGCTGAGCATTCGAGCGGATCAGGCTGATGGCGGAAAGCGAAAAAATCAACACACCCAGATAAGCCATGCGCTGCAGAATGCACAGCGGACAGGGGGCAAACCCCTTGCGCTGCAGCCAGAGCGCCCCGCCCAGCGAGCCCAGCGCAGTGGCTGCAGCGAGAGCCGGGAGCGCGCCACCTTGGCGTTGATTCATAGCGACTGTCTCTTGAGTAGATGGGGAAATCGAGATGTGGCCAGGTCAATGCTCGCGCAACACGATCAGATCGGCCAGTTCGCGCAAGCGCTGGCTGGCCGCGCGTTGCGGCGGCGGCAGGGTGTCGAGTGCGGCCTGCGCCTTGTCACGCAGACCATGCGCCAGTTTGCGCGCGGCGTCGAGACCCAGCGCCGAGACGTAGGTGGACTTGTTTTGCTGCGCGTCTTTGCCCGCGGTTTTTCCGAGGGTGTGTGAATCGGCGGTGACATCCAGAATGTCATCTACCACCTGAAAGGCAAGGCCCACGGCGTCGCCATAGGTTTCCAGAGCCGTATACGTTTGCGCCGGATGCGCCGTATCGAACCCGCCGCAGGCTGCGCCCATCAGAACGCTGGCCTTGAGCAAGGCGCCGGTCTTGCGGCTGTGCATATGCATCAGATCGTCACCGCTGACCGCACCTCCGGTCGCAAGAATATCGAGCGTTTGGCCACCGGCCATGCCGTCCGCGCCGGAAGCCCGCGCCAGCAACGCACACAGCCGCGCCTGCAGCGCCGGGGCGATGTCTGCCTCGGGCGTCAGCACTTCGTAGGCCAGGGCTTGCAAGGCATCTCCGGCTAGCAGCGCCAGGGCTTCACCAAATCGCACATGGGTTGTGGGTTGGCCGCGCCGCAGCACGTCGTCGTCCATGCAGGGCAGATCGTCGTGCACCAGCGAATAGGCATGCACCAGTTCCACCGCGCAGGCGGCACGGTCGAGCGCCTGATCGTCGGCCTGCACACACTCGCCCGCAGCCCACACCAGCAAGGGCCGAACCCTCTTGCCCCCCATGGCTGCGGCATAGTGCATGGCCTCGTGCAACTGCGGCACCAGCGGATGCTCCGGCGGCACGAAGCGCTCGATCAACTGCTGGGCCCGAGCCTGGTGCTGGTGCAGCCAGTGATCGAAGGAGTGGTTGAGCGGCAGCAAGCCCGGTTCGGTGGAACCCGGTGGCACGCTCTCCAACTGCAGCACCTCAGACACGGTCATCCTCCTCATCGGGTTCCGTGCGCAAGGGTTTGAGCTGCTCGCCATCGAGCACTTGAACCTGCTGCTCCACCGCCTGCAGCTTGCTGCGGCAGAACTGCAGCAGCAGATTGCCACGCTTGTAGGAAGACAGCGTGTCGTCGAGGCTGAGCTGCCCTCCTTCCATGGCCTGCACGATCTGCTCCAACTCGGCCAGCGCCTGTTCGTAGCTGGCTGGGGCCTGATCGGCATGGCGGGCAGTTTTGGCGGCGGGCATCTTGTGGCGAAGGGATGAAAGGCACCCATTTTAGGCGCGGCATCGCGGCTCGGCGTGAAGCATGGACTCTACAATCGGCCGCTGCATTAGGTAGGGGTTCTTTTCAACGAATTGTGGAGGTGCATCGCCATCATGTCCGATCTGAGCATTCGTCTGTCGCAAGATCATTTGCAATTGCCGGTTTCAACCTATTTCGATGACGACTTGTTCAAGCTGGAGCAGGAACAGATATTCCGCTCCGGCCCGCGCTATCTCGGACATGAACTCACGGTACCCAAGATCGGCGACTACGCCGCGCTCGCCCAGGAAGGTGAAGGCCGCGCGCTGATTCACGGGCCTGAAGGCATTGAACTGCTCTCCAACATCTGCCGCCACCGACAGGCCGTGATGCTGCGCGGCATGGGCAGCACGGGCAAGAACATCGTCTGCCCGCTGCACCGCTGGACCTACGGTCTCGACGGTCAACTCGTCGGCGCCCCGCACTTCGAGCAAGACCCCTGCCTGCATCTGCAAACCTACCCGCTGCAGCGCTGGAACGGCATGCTGTTCGAGGACAACGGCTATCCCGTGGCCCAGACCATGGCGCAACTGGCCGTGCTCAAGGAGTTCGACTTCACCGGCTTTGTGCACGACCACACCGAAATGCACGTGTGCAACTACAACTGGAAGACCTTCATCGAGGTCTATCTGGAGGACTACCACGTCGTGCCCTTCCATCCCGGGCTGGGCAAATTCGTCGATTGCAACGTGCTGCAATGGCAGTTCGCGCCGCAGTGGAGCGTGCAGACCGTGGGCGTTCATGAAGGTCTGCAGCACCCGGGCAGCGCGGTGTACAGCAAATGGCATCAGGCGGTACTCAACTTCCGCTCCGACAAAAAGCTGCCCGAACACGGCGCCATCTGGCTCACCCTCTACCCCAACATCATGCTGGAGTGGTATCCGCACGTACTCGTGGTGTCCACGCTCTACCCGCTGGGCCCACAGAAGACCCTGAACATGGTGGAGTTTTTCTACCCGGAAGAAATCGCAGCGTTCGAGCGCGAGTTCATCATGGCCGAGCGTGCGGCCTATATGGAAACCTGTGCAGAAGACGACGAGATCGCCGAGCGCATGGACGCTGGCCGCAAAGCGCTGTTTGAGCGCGGTGACGATCAGCACGGCCCCTACCAGTCGCCGATGGAAGACGGCATGCGCCACTTCCACGCCTGGTACCGCGACAAACTGCAGGTTCCAGCCTGAGCGGGCTGCAGACCCGTTTCAACCCGCATTGGAAGCCACCATGCGGGTTTTTGCTTTATGGTTTCGCATCCCCTGCTTCAGAACAGACGCTACGCACCATGTCCTCACCCTACACCACCCTGATTACCGCCTCCGAACTGGCCTCACTGCGTGACGCCTTCATCGTCGACTGCAGTCATGACCTCGCCCAGCCCGAAGCGGGCCAGCAGGCCTATGACCAGGCTCATATTCCTAGCGCGATCTTTCTGCACCTCGACCGCGATCTGTCCTCGCCAAAAAGCGGGCACAACGGTCGGCACCCTCTGCCTGATGCCGACGCCTTCGCAGCCCGACTCGCCCAACTCGGCCTGCGCCAAAACCAGCAGGTCGTCGCCTACGACCGAACCGGAGGCAGCTTTGCCGTGCGCCTGTGGTGGATGCTGCGCTGGCTCGGCCACGACGCGGTGGCCGTGCTCGACGGCGGCTGGCAGGCCTGGACGGCCGCTGGCGGCGCGAGCGAGGGCGCGGCGCCAGCGGCTCGGGCCCCGGGTGACTTCAGCCGCCGCCCCGCGCTGGTGGGCGCCGTACCTGCGCGCGGTGTGCTCGACAACCTGCACAGTGGCAAGCACCTCGTTCTGGACGCGCGCGCGCCGGAGCGATATGCAGGCGAAGTCGAGCCGATCGATCCAGTCGGCGGGCATATTCCCGGGGCGAAAAACCGCTTCTTCCAGACCAATCTGCAGCCCGACGGCACCTTCAAATCGCGCGAGCAATTGCGCGAAGAATTCACCGCGCTCCTCGAAGACTGGGACCCGCGCGATGTGATCCATCATTGCGGCTCCGGCGTCACGGGCTGCCACAATCTGCTGGCGATGACCTACGCCGGCATGGACGGCAGCCTGCTCTACCCCGGCTCCTGGAGCGAGTGGTGCGCCGATCCCGCACGCCCCGTGGCAACCGGGCGCACACCCGGCAAGGTTTGATCTGCAACAAGCCCGCCAATACATTCGAGGAGCAGCATATGGATAGTGATTGAGGCTTCTATCCACCGCAATCCCGATCAGTTCACCTACAGCTCACCTACTCTAAACGGAGATCGATATGTATAAAAAAATACTCGTCCCCACCGACGGTTCCGACACCGGGGCCAAAGTGATTCCCCATGCGGTAGCTTTAGCCAAAAGCTGTGGCGCTGCGGTGGTGGGCCTCAACGTCACCGACCCGTATCCCTACTCCGGCCTGGCCGAAACCGTGCCCATCACGGCGGACCAGTACCGCGTGCACGTCACGCAAGAGGCAGAAGACGCCCTCAAGCCCCTGCAGGACGCCTGCAAGGGCGCTGATCTGGCCTTCGAGCCCATCATTGCCGAAGACATCCACCCCTGGAAAGCCATGCTCGACGTGGCCAAGGAGCGCGGTTGCGATCTGGTGGTGATCGCCTCCCACGGACGCCGCGGCATGCAAGCCCTGCTACTGGGCAGCGAAACCCAGAAGCTGCTGACCCATTCCACCATTCCGGTACTGGTCCTGCGCTGACCAGCCTTTCAAAAGGAGCACTCCCATGTTCAACCATCTACTCTTGTCCACCGATGGCTCAGAGCTAGCGGACAAAGCGCTGCCCTACACCATCGAGCTAGCGAAAAAATTCGGCTCCAAAATCACCGTCTGCTCGGTCATCGATCTGTATCCGTACATCGGCGCGATCGAAGTCATGCCCGTCGGCATGGACCAGTGGCAGGACGAAGTGCGCAAACAGGCCAATGTGGCGCTGCAGCACATGAGCGAGCGCATCAATGCGGCCGGGCTGAGTTGCGACACCGTGGTGGAAGAAGACGCCCAAGCCTGGCGCGGCCTGCTCGCCGCCGCCGAAAAGCAGGGCTGCGACGCCATCGTCATTGCCTCGCACGGCCGCAGCGGCATGACCTCGGCCATGCTGGGCAGCCAGACTTCACGGGTGCTGTCGCATTCCAAACTGCCGGTGCTGGTCGTTCGCTGAGGGCGTAGGCACCCCAAAAACCACCTCAGCCGCTGAGCAGTTTGTCCACCGGAAAAGTCTGCGGAAACCCTCGTTCCGTCTGACACATGCCGTCCTGCGGCGGCTCGTCGGCGGCGGCTACGGCAACCACCTGGTGCTGACGCAGCCAGGCCAGCGCCCGGTTCCAGCCGTCCTGGGCGTCCTTGGCGTTGTAGCTGGGCCGGTAGTCCGCGTGAAAACCGTGACCGGCGTCGGGATACACCACGATTTCGGACGCCTTGGCCGCAGCGCTGCCGTCGGCAAGCGCCTTGCGCATCTGCTCGACTGACTCCTGCGTAATGCCCTGATCTTTGCCGCCGTAAAGACCGAGCACGGGCGCCTTGAGTTCCTTGACGATATCCACCGGGTTCTTGGGCGCCAAGTCAGAAGGCGTGCCGACCAGGCGGCCATACCAGGCCACTCCCGCCTGTACCGGCGCATGCGCGCAGTAAAGCCAGACCATGCGCCCGCCCCAGCAGAACCCGGTGATGCCGACATGGTCCGCCTTGCCGCCATTGGCCAGCGCCCAGTTTCGGCAGGCGTCCAGATCCTGCATCACCTGGGCATCGGGGACTTTGGAGATGACCTTGCTCATCACCTCGGCGATGCTGCCATAGGCCATCGGGTCGCCCTGCCGCACGAACAGATCGGGCGCCAGCGCCAGATAACCCTGATGCGCGAAGCGCCTGGCGACATCGGCGATGTACTCGTGCACCCCGAAAATCTCCGACACCACCAGCACCACGGGCAGATCGGTCTTGCCCTTGGGCTGCGCCTGGTAGACCGGAATCTTCTGGCCGCCGGATTCGATCCGCACCTCTCCAGCGAGCAGGCCGTCCGCCGAGGTTTGCACCACGGTCTGCGCGATAACCGGCCCTGCCGCTGCGGCGAAACCCACCCCCAGCGCGGTACGCACGAAATCACGCCGGGACAACTCGCCGTCGGGACGGCCCGGTGCGAGACTCTGGAATTGCGCCTTCAGATCTTCGTTCCACATCGCTGTCTCCTCACGTCGAAATGTGAGCAAATGCTACAGCGAGCCAATCCAGTGATGCAGATGGGGATAAATTGACCTACCCCGCCCCGCTCCGACATTGCGCCAGCAAGGCCGCGATGCCCTGCTTGCCGAGACGGCGCATCGTCGCCCGGTTGGCCTGGTAGATGGCGGCCGCTTCGGGAAAAGCGGCCACCGCGCGGTCGATGCTGGATTCACGGATGAGATGCAGCATGGGAAACGGCGAGCGATTGGTCGCGTTGGTCACGTCGTTCGGGCGGGCTCCGGCAAACCGATACTGCGGGTGAAAGCTGGCGATCTGCAGGATGCCGCGCAGGCCGAGTTGTTCCACCCGTGCATCGGCCTCGTCGAGAAAGGCGTTGTACTGTACGAAATGTGCGAGCGTGTGCGGGTGGATGAGCAAAGTGGTTTCCACCTCGTCCGGCGCGGTACGCATCAGCAGTTGCAGCTCATCGCCGAGGCTGCTCAGCAAGTCCTCGGGCGTCGTGGCCTCGCAGTGCACATAGCGGATGCGGCCTTTCACCTGCGGCGCCTTGGCAAAGGGGCACAGATTCAGCCCGATCACCATGCGGTCAACCCAGGCGCGGGTCTGCGCCACGACGGGATCGTTGAGCAATTGCGGGCGGTTCATGCCGTGCGTCAGGCGGCTTGTCGCCACTGCGCATCGAGCTGCGCGATCCACAGCGCCTTGTCGCCATTGGCGGCGAAGCTCGCTTCGAGGCTGTTGCGCAGCAGCGCGTAGGCCTGCGGCGCACCCAAGGCGGGTTGCGCGGCGAACAGCTCGGTCAGATTGTCGTTGATATACCCGCCGAAATACGCCGGATCGTCGGAATTGACCGTGACTTTCAGCCCAGCGGCAAGCAGCTGCGGCAGGTTGTGCTGTGCCAAGTCGGGCACCACGCACAGCCGCACATTCGACAGCGGGCAGACGGTGAGCGGCATCTGCTCACGGGCCAGACGCTGCATCAAGGCCGGGTCTTCGCTGGCGCGCACACCATGGTCGATGCGCTCGACTTTCAGCACGTCGAGCGCGCCCAGCACATAGGCCGGCGGGCCTTCTTCACCGGCATGCGCCACGGCGTGCAGCCCCATTTCGCGGGCGCGGGCGAACACGCGGGCGAACTTCTCGGGCGGATTGCCGCGCTCGGACGAATCGAGTCCGATGCCGATGAGATGGTCGAGCCAGGGCTGCGCGGCGTCGAGCGTCTGCAAGGCGTCTTCTTCGGGCAGGTGGCGCAGCACGCTCACAATCCAGCCGACACTCAGCCCGAGTTCGTCCTGCGCCCGCTGCGCCGCCTGGATGAAGGCCGGCATGAACACCTCGAAGCCGACGCCGCGCACGGTATGGCTCTGCGGATCGAAAAACGGCTCCACGCGCACCACATGATCGCGCGCGGCACGCTGGAAATAAGCCCAGGCCAGATCGAAAAAATCCTGCTCGGTGCGCAGCACATCGCACCCGGCGTAATACAGATCGAGGAAGGACTGGAGGTCGCTGAAGGCATAGGCCTTGCGCAGCGCCTGGACATCGGCATACGGCAGCGACACGCCGTTGCGCTGCGCCAGCGCAAAGATCAACTCCGGCTCCAGCGTTCCCTCGATATGCACATGCAATTCAGCCTTCGGGCTGACGCGCAGCAAATGGGCAACGCGCTCCGCAGGCAAGGCGGCGATGTCTGGACGGGACATGATGGGGATCTCTGAAATCAATCGCTTAGTTTAGAGGCAAGGCGCCGGAAATGCAGACGTCTCCTGCCGAATTGCTGCCCTGCAAACCCCCTCCCCTTGCACTATGTTGTGCCTTACAAATCCATCTTCCAACAGGAGCACGGCATGATCGAACGCAGACCGTTTGAACAACTCGGCGGCGACCGCCTCGAATGGCTGGACACGCGGCACCACTTTTCATTTGCCGGGTATCACGACCCTCAGCGCATGAACTGGGGGGCGCTGCGCGTCTGGAACGACGACACCATCGCGCCATCGACCGGGTTTGCACCGCATCCCCACGCCGACATGGAAATCATCACTTATGTCCGCGAGGGCGCCATCACGCATGAAGACAGCCTCGGCAATCGCGGGCGCACCGAAGCGGGTGACGTGCAGGTGATGAGTGCCGGTACAGGAATCCGGCATTCCGAATTCAACCGGGAAGCCGTCCCGACGACCCTCTTTCAGATCTGGATTCTGCCCAACCGTCGCGGCGTGCCGCCAGCCTGGGGCGCCAAGCCTTTTCCGAAAACCGACCGATCCGGCCGGTTCATCGCCCTGGCCAGTGGCATGAAAGACGACGCCGAAGCGCTGCCGATCCGTGCCGATGCCCGAGTGCTGGGCGCAACGCTCAAGGCAGGCGACTCGGTCGAGTACGCGCTAGGCGCAGGCCGCAGGGCCTATCTCGTTCCTGCACGGGGAAAGGTGGAGGTCAATGGCGTGAGTCTGCAAGCTCGCGACGGTGCAGCCATCCGCGACGAAAACCTGCTGCGTCTGACTGCCCTCGAAGAGGCGGAGGTCGTGCTGGTCGATGCCGCGGCCTGAATGAAAACGGGCCGGCTCATGCAGTCTCCGGCCCGTTTTCAGCCAGCAAAACTCGGGTGACTCACCGCCCGGGAACCTGGCCTTCCACACCCTTCACATAGAACGTGATGCCGTGGAGGAATTTGTCGTCGGCCACCTGGCCCGCCGCCACCATCGTCTTGCCGGACTGATCGACGATGGGGCCCTTCCAGATACTGAAGCTGCCGTTCTTCAGACCGGCCTCGCGCTCAAGCACGGTCTTTTTCAGCGCCTCCGGCACGGCGGGACTGATGTCCTGCAGTTGAATGGTGTCGTGCTTCATGCCCCACCAGTATTGCGCGGGTTTCCAGTCGCCCTTGAGCACTTCGGCGGTGAGCATTTCATACAGCGGCGCCCAGTTGATCGTGGCCGAGGCCAGATGCGATTTGCCGCCAAACTTGCTCATATTGCTGTCCCAGCCAAAACCGTATTTGCCCATTTTGGCCGCGGTCTGCAGCACGGCGGGCGAGTCGGTGTTCTGGAACAGCACGTCGGCGCCCTGGTTGATGAGCGAGGTGGCGGCCTCGGTTTCCTTCGGCGGATCGAACCATTTGTTCACCCAGACGACCTTGGTCTTGATCTTCGGATTGACCGATTGCGCCCCGAGGGTGAAGGAGTCGATGTTGCGAATCACTTCTGGAATGGGCACCGAACCCACCACGCCCAGGACATTGGTCTTGGTCATGCCGCCAGCGAGCACCCCGGCCAGGTAAGCGCCTTCGTAGGTGCGGGCGTCGTAGGTGCCGACGTTCTTGGCGGTTTTATAGCCGGTGGCGTGCTCGAACTTGATGTTCGGAAAGTCTTTGGCCACGCGCAGCACCGATTCCATATAGCCAAAGCTGGTGGCGAAAATCAGGCCGTCGCCCTGCTGAGCCAGATCGCGGAACACGCGGGCCGAATCCGGGCCTTCGGGCACGCTCTCCACGAACTGCGTCTTGATCTTGTCGCCGAACTTGGCCTGCAGCGCCAGGCGAGCCTGGTTGTGCGCAAAGCTCCAGCCGGCATCGCCCACCGGGCCGACGTAGACGAAGCCGACCTTCAGCGGGTCGGTGGCCTGCGCGGGCGCCGCGCTCATCGCCAGCACACTGGCCGCGGCCGCAAGCGCGACCAGCGGTTTTTTCAACATTGTTTTCAACATGGAGTCCTCCATAAAAGTGATGTAAAACTGTATACAAAAATCGGGCCCGCGTGCGCGAAAAGCTCAGCCTCCAGGAGTGAACGGCTTGCCGATGGACGAAGGCATGTTGATGCGGATCCACAGCGGGTTGCGCGACATCAGCGCCAGCACCACGATGGTGGCAATGTAGGGCAACATCGACAGGAATTGCGACGGAATCTGCACCCCGCTGCCCTGAAAAAAGAACTGCAGCATGGTCACGCCACCGAACAGATACGCGCCGAGCAGCACCCGCGCCGGGCGCCAGGTGGCGAAGGTGGTCAGCGCGAGCGCGATCCAGCCGCGCCCCGCCGTCATGCCCTGCACCCACAAGGGCGTGTAGATCACGGAAAGATAAGCCCCCGCCACGCCCACCAGCGCGCCGCCGCACATCAGCGCCAGCAAACGGATGCGCCGCACCGGGTAGCCCAGGGCATGCGCCGATTCGGGGGACTCGCCCACCGCGCGCAGCACCAGGCCGGCGCGGGTGCGGTCGAAAAACCAGATCAGACCAAGCGCCAGCAGCACCGTGAGATACACCATAAGGTGATGACGAAACAGCGCCGGGCCGATGAAGGGCAGATTGCTCAGCCCCGGAATGTCCCACGGCTGAAAGTTGGGCAGGGTCTTGCCCACATAGTCAATGCCGATAAAGGCCGACAGCCCGGCACCAAACAGCGTGAGCGCCAGCCCGGTGGCGTATTGATTGGTGTTGAGCCAGATCACCAGCAGCCCCAAGGCGCCAGCCATCAGCGCGCCGACCGCGGCCCCCGCGCCGAAGGCGGCCCACTGATTGCCGGTGTGCAGCGCCACGGCAAAGCCGATGACTGCGGCCATCAGCATCATGCCCTCGGCACCGAGGTTGACCACGCCCGACTTTTCGTTGATCAACAGGCCGAGCGAAGCCAGCGCCAGCGGCGTGCCCGCGCTCAAGGTGGTGGCGATGAGAGAAGCGGCCATATCCATGCGTGATGTCCTTCAGCGCTTGAAACGGATGCGGTTGTAGATCAAGGTATCGCAGGCGAGCAGCGAAAACAGCAGCAGGCCCTGGAACACGCCCGTCATCGCATTGGGCAAGCCCAGACGCGACTGCGCCAGTTCGCCGCCGATGTAGAACATCGCCATCAGCGCGCCCGACAGCACGATACCCACCGGATTGAGCCGCCCGACGAAGGCCACGATGATGGCCGCGAAACCATAGCCCTGCGACACCTGTGGCGTGAGTTGCTGCAGCGGGCCGATGGCGTCGAGCGCCCCGGCCAGACCGGCGAACCCGCCCGACATCAGCAGCACCGTCCACAGCGCCTTGCGCGAGGAATACCCGGCGTAGCGCGCCGCGCCCGGCGCCAACCCGCCCACCTGCAAGCGAAATCCGGCCACGCTGCGAAACAAAAACAGCCACACCAGCGCCACCGCGACCAGCGCGATGGGGAAACCCCAGTTCAGCCGCGTGCCTTCAATCAAGTGGCCCAGCAGCGTGGGGTCGGCAAACATCTTGGTCTGCGGAAAGTTGTAGCCCTCTGGGTCCTTCCACGGGCCGTACACCAGATAGTCAAGCAGATATTGCGCGACATACACCAGCATCAGGCTGACCAGGATTTCGTTGGCGTTGAACCAGTCGCGCAGTGCCGCCACCAGCGCCGCCCACACCATGCCGCCCAGAATGCCGGCGAGCAGAATGGGCAGCACGATGACATGCGAGGTGTGGTCGCCCGCCAGCAGCGCCACGCCGCCGCCGAAAATCGCACCGAGGATGTACTGCCCTTCGGCGCCGATATTCCACACATTGCTGCGATAACAGGCCGCGAGCCCCAGGCCGATGAGAATGAGCGGCGTGGCCTTGAGCGCCAGTTCCGACAGGTTGTAGGCGCTCTTGACCGGCTCCCAGAAAAACATGCTCAGGCCGTGGACCGGGTTCTTGCCCATGGCCAGAAAAATGCCCACGCCGAACGCCACGGTAATGCCCAGAGCCAACAGCGGCGACAGCCACACCATCCACCTTGAAGGCACGCCACGGGGCTCAAGCCGCAACATGCGCCACCTCCGTTGCGGTTTGCGTGATGGTGGCCGGGCCTTGCGGCCACAGCCCGCTCATCCACATACCGATCTGCTCGACCGTGGCGTCGGCGCGGGCGATGGAGGGCGACAGCTTGCCGCGCGCCATCACCTGCAACCGATCGGCAATTTCGAACAGTTCGTCGAGTTCTTCCGAGATGACCAGCACGGCGCAGCCCCCGTCGCGCAACGCCAGCAGCTCGGCGCGGATCTGCGCCGCCGCACCCACGTCCACGCCCCAGGTCGGCTGCGCAACGATCAGCACGCGGGGACGACCGAGTATTTCGCGACCCACGATGTATTTCTGCAGATTGCCACCCGACAGACTGCGCGCCGCGGCCTGCGGCCCGCTGGCCTTGACGCCAAAGCGCTGAATGACCGCCTGCGCCTGCTCGCGCAGGGTCTGGCGGCGGATCAGGCCCCGCGTCGTCGCCTCGGCGGGGCGCGCGGTCAGCAGCATGTTCTGCTCCAGCGACAGCACCGGCACCGTGGCTCTTCCCAAGCGTTCTTCCGGGATGAAATGCAGCCCGCGCTTGCGGCGCTGCCCCGGCCCTAGCGTGCCCACCGGCTCGCCCGCCAGCAGCACGGCCGCGGGGCGGGCGCGCCGGTCTTCACCCGACAGCGCGGCGAGCAATTCCTGCTGGCCATTGCCCGACACCCCGGCGATGCCCAGGATCTCTCCGGCCCGCACCTGCAGCGAGAGGTGGTCGATGGCCACGCTGAACTCGCCATCGCCCGGCAGGGCCAGATCGTCCACCTTCAGCAGCACCTCGCCCGCCTGCGACGGGCGGTGCTGCAGCTCGGGCGGATCGGCGCCGATCATCAGCCGCGACAGGCTGGCCTCGGTTTCCTGGGCCGGATCGACACGGCCGCTCACCCTGCCCGCGCGCAGCACGGTGCAGTTGTGGCAGAGGCTGCGAATTTCGTCGAGCTTGTGGCTGATGTAGAGAATGCTGCAGCCGTCTGCCGCAAGCTGGCGCAGCACCACGAACAGTTTTTCGACCGCCTGCGGCGTGAGCACCGAAGTCGGCTCGTCGAGGATGAGCAGCTTGGGATCGGCCAGCAGACAGCGAATGATCTCCACCCGCTGGCGCTCACCGACCGACAGGGTGTGCACGGGGCGGCGCGGCGCGCAGTCCAGCCCGTAACGCGCCGAGATGTCCGCAATGCGGGTTTCGATTTCCGCCAGACTGACACCGCGCCCCAGTCCCAGCCAGATGTTCTCGGCGGCGGTGAGGGTGTCGAACAGCGAAAAGTGCTGATACACCATGGCGATGCCCAGCTCGCGGGCCATGCCGGGGTTTTTCATGCGAACGGACGCGCCGTTCCACACGATACTCCCGGCATCGGGCTGCACCGCGCCGTAGATGATTTTCATCAGCGTGGACTTGCCCGCACCGTTCTCGCCCAGCACCGCATGGATTTCCCCGGGCTGCACCGCCAGGCTGATGTCGTCGTTGGCCTTGACGCCTGGATAGGACTTGCTGATGTGTTCGAGCGCGAGCCGCATGGGGAAATCGAATGAAGCGGAAAGACGGAATGTCGGATTGTCCTATACCTGACCTTGCGCAGATGCGGCCCGCAGCCCCAAACGATGCTGGCCTGATGCTGGCCTGATGCTGGCCTGATGCTGGCTCTATCCCGGCCGGTATCGCAACTGCCCCAGCACATAGGTGGCCGCGACATTGCGTTCGTCGGCCAGTAGCATCCACGCGAACAAACGCTCATGCAAGCTGCGTGCCATGTCTTGCCGCCGCTGCTGCACGGCACCCTCGGCCCAGCGCCACACCACCACGTCCGCCGCGGTGCCGGGGGCGAAGTGGCCGATTTCGTGCTCGAGATCGAGGGCGCGCGCCGCGCCCCGGGTGGCGGCGTAAAGCCCCTGCCAGGCCGTCATACGCTGGCCCTGCAGCGCCAGCACCTTGTAGCCATCGGCCAGGGTGCGCAACTGGCACAGACTGGTGCCGCCGCCCACATCGCTCGCCGGGGCCACGCCCACCCCCGCAGCCTCGGCTTTGGCCCAGTCGAACAGGCCGCTGCCCAGAAACAGGTTGGACGAAGGTGAAAAGGCGATACTGCTGCCGGTCTGCGCCATGCGCTCGCGGTCGGTATCGTCGAGCCAGATGCCATGCGCCAGAATGCTGCGGCGGGTGAGCAGGCCGCAGCGGTCGTACACGTCGAGGTAGCTGCGGCTGTCGGGAAACAACTCGGCGATCCAGCGCACCTCGTCGCGGTTCTCAGCCACATGCGTCTGCATATACAGCCCCCCGGCGCGCTGGGCGTAGCGTTGCAGCAATCCACCGGCCATGGTCAGTTGGGCAGCGCTGCTGGTGGCGGCGAAGCGCGGGGTCACGGCGTAGGCCAGGCGGTCGACACCATGCCAGCGCTCGATCAGGTCGATGCAGTCCTGCTCGGCCTGCACCACATCGTCGCGCAGGTCGGCCGGGCAGTTGCTGTCCATCAGCACCTTGCCGGTGATGAGCCGCATGCCCAGCCGCTGACCGACTGCGAACAGCGCCTCGCTGCTGGCCTTGTGCACCGTGGCGAACACCAGCGCCGACGTGGTGCCGTGCGCCAGCAGCGCGTGCAAAAAGCGCTCCGCCCCGAGGCGGCTCTGTTCGGGGTCGGCGTAGCGCGCTTCGGCCGGGAAGGTGTAGCGCTCCAGCCAGTCGAGCAGCGCCGCGCCGAAGGAGGTGATGACATCGAGCTGCGGCGCGTGCACATGCGGGTCGATGAAGCCCGGCAACACCAGATGGCCGCGCCAGTCCTGCCGCGCCCAGCTCGCGTCGGGCGGCTCGTCGGCGGGCCGCACCGCATGCACGCGGCCTTGCTCGATCAGCAGCCAGCCGTCGGGCTCGAAGCGCACGGCGCCGGTGGCGTCTTCGCTCCAGCCGGGGTCGCGCAGGAAGTAGAGAATGTCGCCGCGCAAGGCCACGCGAGCTGGGCCGGGGGCGACGGTAGAGGCCAAAGTGTCCACAGCAGTCATCAATCGTCAGTCAGAGGGAAACAGCGCGTAGCGCAGCAGAAACAACCCCGCCACCACCCACAGGGCCGGATGCACCTCGCGTGCCCGCCCGGTCAGCAGCTTGAGCGCGGCGTACATGATGAAGCCGAACGCCAGGCCGTTGGCGATGGAATAGGTGAAGGGCATGATCAGCGCCGCCAGCGCCGAGGGTACCGATTCGGTAATGTCGCTCCAGTCGATCTCCAGCAGCTCGCGCATCATCAGCCCGGCAACGTAGAGCAAAGCCGGGGCCGTGGCGTAAGCGGGCACGACGGCGGCCAGCGGCGCGATGAACAGCGCAGCGAGAAACAGCACGCCCACGGTGAGTGCCGTGAGCCCGGTTCGGCCACCCGCCTGCACGCCGGAAGCGCTTTCGATATAAGCCGTGGTGCTGCTGGTACCGAGCAGCGAGCCGGAGAAAATGGCCAGGCTGTCGGCGAACAGCGCGCGGCCCAGACCGCTCTGGCCGTCCTTGGCACCGTCTTTCAGCAGCCCGGCCTTGCGGGCGATGCCGGTGAGCGTGCCGGTGGCGTCAAAAATTTCCACCAGCACGAACACCAGAATGATGTGAAAAAACCCGGCATGCAGCGCGCCCAGAATGTCGAGCTTGAACAAGGTCGGTGCAATGCTCGGCGGCATCGACACGATGCCGTGATATTGGGTCAGCCCCAGCGCCATGCTCGCCAGCGTCACCGCCACAATGCCGATGAGAATGGCGCCGCGCACCCGCCAGTAGTCGAGCAGCGCAATCAGCAGAAAGCCGCCGGCTGCCAGCACCACCGGCAGCGAGGCCAGATTGCCCAGCCCCACCTTGGTGGCCGGATTCGCCACCACGACCCCCGCGTTCGACAGCGCGATGATCGCCAGGAACATGCCGATCCCTGCCGCAATGGCGCTACGCAGCGACTTCGGAATACCCGCCACCAGCCAGGATCGCACGCCGGTGATGGTCAGCAGAATGAAGATGCAGCCGGAGATGAAAACCGCCCCGAGCGCCTGCTCCCAGGTGAAGCCCATCCCCTTGACCACGGTGAAGGCGAAGAAGGCGTTCAGCCCCATGCCCGGCGCCAGCCCGATGGGCCAGTTGGCGACGAAGGCCATGATGAAAGTGCCCAGGGCGGCCGCCAGACAGGTGGCGACGAACACGGCGCTGGCGTCCATGCCCGTGGTCGACAGAATCGACGGGTTGACGAAGATGATGTACGACATGGTGAGAAAGGTCGTCACCCCCGCCAGAATCTCGGTGCGCACATCGGTGCCGTGCGCATCGAGCTTGAACAAGGTTTGCAGATTCATGAACAGTCTCCTGGGTTTTAACGCCTCGCTCAGGGTGGCGAGGTCGATAGGCCCGTGCCGCATCGGCGCGGGGTTGAGAAGGAGTTGAGAAGGAGGTCAGCCCGGCCGGGGGGCGGCGGCCTCACGAATATGCGCACGCAGCCAGCGGTGCGCGGCGTCCAGATGCACGCGGGCGTGCCACAGCAAGTAATAGGTCAGCGGCGGAAACGGCACCGGGCAGCGCAGGATGTGTACCGGCAAACCGGCATCCACATAGCGTTGGCAGAAGCGGCGCCCGGTGGTGAGCACCAGCAGGCTGCGCGCCACCAGCCCCGGAATCAGGTTGAAAAAGGCGCAATGCACCGTGACGTTGCGTTGCAGCCCCAGATGGTGCAAATGCTGGTCGATCACGCCTTCGCCCACGGCACGCAGCGGCGACGGCGCCACATGTTCGGCCTGCAGGTACTGCTCCAGATCCAGACCGCGCCGCAGCGCGGGGTGATCGGCGGCAACCAGACAGACGATTTCATCTTCGATCAGCGGCGCAAGGTGCAGATCCTGCGGCGGCTCCAGCCAGTTGCCCAGCACGGCATCGACATCGCCAGCGGCCAGCGCATGACGGTAATCCAGCGTGGCCGACAACGGCAGCACGTCCACCCCGCACAGCGGCGCTTCGCGTTTGAGCGTGGCGATGAGCTGCGGCAGAAAGGCCGGGTCCATATAGTCGGCAGCCACGAGGCGAAACTGCCGCGTGCTGTGCATCGCATCGAACGGACTGGCGCCGCCGAGCAAGCGCTGCGCTTCCCGCAGGATGCAGGCGCTCGGCTCGATCAGGCTGGCGCCGAAGGCCGTGGGCACCATCGCATTGCCGCTGCGCACCAGCAGTTCATCGCCGGTGATACCGCGCAAGCGGCGCAGCGCGGCGCTCACGGCGGGCTGGGTCGAGCCCAGCCGCATGGCGGCGCGGGAAACGTTGGATTCGGTCAGCACGGTATGCAGTACCCGGATGAGATGCAGGTCAATGGAGTCCAGCGCATTGTTCATGGTGCAGCCCCTTGCGGCATCAGCCGCTTCGCATGTTTTGTATACAGTTCAGCATATGTCAATCGCGCCGGATCGTGGCCCAATACTTGCAGCATCGTGCTTCACTCTGTTTTCACATTTCCACCGCCTGATGGCCCGCAACCTGCCATGAACACCCAACCTATCCGCTTCGTCCATCGCGGCCAGATCGCTGAAGTCGGCGATCTGGCCATCACGACCACCGTGCTGCAGTGGCTGCGCGAGCAGGCGCACCATTGCGGCACCAAGGAAGGCTGCGCCGAAGGCGACTGCGGCGCCTGCACCGTGGTCGTGGCGGAGCTGGCCGATGGCATCAATCAAGATTGCGCCGCGGTGACCGTGGGATCGTTGCAGCTGCGTCCGATCAACGCCTGCATCCGCTACTTGCCCACGCTGCATGGCAAGGCGCTGTTGACCGTCGAAGACCTTCAGCAACTCGCCCCGGGCCGTGCGCTGCACCCGGTGCAGCAGGCCCTGGTCGATTGTCACGGCTCGCAGTGCGGCTTCTGCACCCCCGGCTTCGCCATGTCGCTTTACGCAAGCTACGAGCGCCACCAGGGCTCGGGCACGCGGCCCACGCGGCAGCAACTCGCCGACGACCTGTCGGGCAATCTGTGCCGCTGTACCGGCTACCGCCCCATTCTCGATGCGGGTCAGGCGATGTTCGAGGCGCCAGCGGCGCGGCTCGACCCCGAGCCCCTTGCCGCGCTGCTGCGCCAGATTGCTGAGCGCACGACCGAGCCTTTTGTGCACGCCGCGCCCAACCCCGCCTATCCCGATGCGCGCGGTCAACCCCGCATCGACCATTTCATTGCCCCACGCACCCTTGAAGCTTTTGCCGCCGTCCGGGCCGAACGGCCAGAGGCCAGACTGCTGGCTGGCGCCACCGACATCGGCCTGTGGACCAATAAGCAGTTCCGCGACGTGGGCGATCTGCTCTATCTGGGCGACGTGCGCGAGTTGCATGCGGTGGAACACGACGGCCCCCAGCTTCGCATCGGCGCGGCCGTGCCGCTGGAAGATGCCTGGGCCGCGCTGGTGCAGCACTGGCCCGAGCTGCGCGAGATGGCGCTGCGCTTCGCCGGGCCGCCCGTGCGTCACGCCGGCACTCTCGGCGGAAATGTGGCCAACGGCTCGCCCATCGGCGACAGCGCGCCCGTGCTGCTCGCGCTCGACGCCGTACTGCTGCTGCAGCGCGGGCCGACCCTGCGACGGCTGCCGCTTGCAGATTTCTATCTCGACTATATGAAAAACGCCCTGCAGCCCGGTGAGTTCCTGCGGGCCATCGAGTTGCCTCTGCCCACCCCGAGCGAAACCCCCCGGCAGGCGCTGCGGCTGCGGGCCTACAAACTCTCCAAGCGCTATGACTGCGATATTTCGGCGGTGAGCTGCGGCCTGGCCCTGCGGCTGGATGCGCAAGGCCACGTCAGCCGCGCGCGCCTGGCCTTCGGCGGCATGGCCGCGGTGGTCAAGCGCGCGGCGCAGGCCGAAGCCGCGCTGCTGGGCCAGCCGTGGAATGAAGCCAGCGTGCGCGCGGCTATGCAGGCGCTCGACGCAGACTTTCAGCCTCTCACCGATCTGCGCGCCAGCAGCGTCCATCGGCAGCGCGTGGCACGCAACCTGCTGTGGCGATTCTGGCTGGAAACCCGTCTCGAAGCGCCCCTGCCTGCCAGCCTGACCCGCGTCTGGGCGGAACTTCAACCAGCGCTGCACACGGTTTGAGGAGCGCACCATGAACAAGCCCCACGACCTCTTGTCACTCTCGCCCGCCATTCCGAACTTTGCCCGCCAGGACAACACACCGTGGAGCGAAGCCGAATGGCCCGCGCTGCGCGAGGGCGCCCGAGTCGGAGTTAGCCCGCCGCACGAATCGGCGCATCTACACGTCAGCGGTCAGGCCACGTACACCGACGACGCGCCCGAACTGCACGGGACACTGCACGCGGCGCTGGGGCTTTCTTCCCTGGCGCACGGCAAGCTGCTCGGCATCGACCTCGCCCGCCTACGCGCCCAGCCCGGCGTGGTGGCCGTGTTCACCGCAGCCGACATTCCGGCGACGAACGACTGCGGCCCCGTGGTGCACGACGACCCCATTCTGGCCGACGGCACGCTGCGCTTCGTCGGTCAACCGGTCTTCCTGGTTGTGGCCACCACACAGATCCTCGCCCGCCGCGCGGCGGCCCTGGCCCGCGAGGTGATCCAGGCCGAAGCCCTGCCGGCGGTGCTCACCGCTCGCGAAGCTCATGCGCAGGATCAGTATGTGCTGCCCCCCATGCACCTGACGCGCGAGGCGGCGCCCGGCGAACTCGAACGGGCGATGGCCTCCGCCCCGCATCGCCTGCAAGGCAGCTTGAGCGTGGGCGGGCAGGAGCAGTTCTACCTAGAAGGCCAGGTGGCCTATGCCATGCCCACCGAAAACTCGGGGCTGCGCGTGCTGTGCTCCACCCAGCACCCCAGCGAGATGCAGCATGTCGTCGCTCACATGCTGGGGTGGATGCAGCATCAGGTGCAGGTGGAATGCCGACGTATGGGCGGCGGCTTCGGCGGCAAGGAATCGCAGTCGGCGCAGTTCGCCTGCTGCGCGGCGCTGGCTGCCCACTTGCTGCAAAGGCCGGTGAAGCTGCGGCTCGACCGCGACGACGACTTCCTCATCACCGGCCGACGCCACGGCTTCGAGTACGACTACGCCGTGGGCTTCGATGACGACGGTCGCATCCTCGCCTACGAGGTGACCTTGATCGCCAATGCCGGGCATTCCGCCGATCTCTCCGGCGCGGTGCTCACCCGGGCCATCTGTCATGTGGACAACGCCTACTGGCTGCCCAATGTCGCCATCCACGGTTTCGTCGCCAAGACCAACACCCAGAGCAACACCGCCTTCCGCGGTTTCGGCGGGCCACAAGGCGCCCTCGTCACCGAGTTCGTGTTCGATTCCATTGCCCGCAAACTGGGGCATGACGCGTTGCAGGTCCGCCGCGCCAATTTCTACGGCATCGGCCAGAACAACCACACGCCCTACGGTCAGGGCGTGACCGACAACGTCATCTCCCCGCTGGTGGACCAGCTTGTGCAAAGCGCCGACTACCCCGCGCGCCGCACCGCCATCGCCCGATTCAACGCCCACAGCCCGGTGCTCAAGAAGGGGCTGGCGCTCACCCCGGTCAAGTTCGGCATCTCGTTCAATGTCGTGCACCTGAACCAGGCGGGCGCGCTCGTCCACATCTACACCGATGGCAGCGTGCTGGTGAACCACGGCGGCACCGAGATGGGGCAAGGGCTGAACACCAAGGTGGCGCAAGTCGTCGCCGAGGAACTGGGGCTGGATTTCGCCGCTGTGCGCTGCACCGCCACCGACACCCACAAGGTGGCCAACACTTCGGCCACTGCCGCCTCTACCGGGGCCGACCTCAATGGCATGGCCGCACTCGACGCCGCGCGCACCTTGCGCCAGCGCCTGGCGGCGTTCGCCGCCGAACGGCACGGCGGCCGCACCGACTCGGTGCGCTTCAGCGGCGGCATGGTGCACGCGGGCAACACCACCCTGCCCTTTGCCGCCCTGGTGCAGCAGGCCTATTTGGCCCGGGTGCAGTTGTGGAGCGACGGCTTCTACACCACGCCCGACCTGCATTGGGATGCCAAGACGCTTACCGGCCACCCGTTCTACTACTTCGCCTACGGCGCCGCGGTCAGCGAAGTGCTGGTCGATACGCTCACTGGCGAATGGCGCCTGCTGCGCGCCGACCTGCTGCACGACGCCGGCAAGTCGCTCAACCCGGCCATCGACATCGGGCAGGTCGAAGGCGCGTTCATTCAGGGCATGGGCTGGCTCACGATGGAAGAACTGGTGTGGCAGGCGAAAACCGGGCGGCTGCTCACCCACGCCCCCAGCACCTACAAAATACCGACGGCCAACGACTGCCCGCCCTCGTTTCGCACCGCGCTGTTCGACAACCCCAACGCCCAGCCGACTATCCATCGCTCCAAGGCCGTGGGCGAGCCGCCTTTGCTCTTGCCCTTCTCGGTGTTGCTGGCGATACGCGATGCCATTTCCGCCGTCGGCGACCATCGCATCGACCCGCCGCTGCGCGCGCCAGCCACGCCTGAAGCCATACTCGACGCCATCGAGGCGGTGCGCATCCAGCAGAGTTCGACAGCCCCATGAAACGCGAACCCGCACCGCTCAACCTGCTTGACGGCGAACCCGCGCAGACGCCCTGGGTCTGCGTCACCCTCAGCCTGGTGCGCGGCTCCGCGCCGCGCGAACAAGGCGCCTGCATGCTGGTGGGCGCCACACAAACCCGCGGCAGCATCGGCGGCGGACATCTGGAATACAAGGCCATCGCCACCGCGCGGCAACTGCGGGCGCGCTGGGCCGCCGGGAAGATGGCCGAACCGCACCTCGAAAGCCACGCCCTCGGCCCCGCACTCGGGCAGTGCTGCGGCGGCCATGTGGGGCTTCGCTACGAGCTCGCGACCAGCGGCGCGCTTCCCGTTCCCGACCCGCTGTTCCATCTGCAGCTTTTCGGCGCGGGCCATGTCGGCCAGGCGCTGGTGCGCGCCTTGCGGCCGCTGCCTTGTCACATCGACTGGATCGACGAGCGGGAGCAGGAGTTTCCGCCTGACGCCTTCGCGCCCGAAGTCGGCGGCGAGTGGCCCTCCACGCTGCGCGCCCTGGCAGTGGACGTCCCGGAAGCCGAAATCGCCACCGCGCCGCCCGGCGCGTTCTATCTGGTGATGACCCACAGCCACGACCTCGACTTTCACTTGGGCGAAACCATTCTGCGACGCGCCGACATCGGCTGGTTCGGCCTCATCGGCTCCGCCACCAAACGCGCGCGCTTTCTGCGGCGCTGGCGCGAACGCGGTGTTTCCGAGTCGGCGCTGGAGCGGCTGGTCTGCCCAGTGGGCATCCCCGGCATTCCGGGCAAGGCGCCAGAGGTGATCGCCGCCTCGGTGGCGGCGCAGTTGCTTCAGCTTGCCGGACAGGTCGGCAAACAAGCAGGCTGACGGACAAGCTGAGCAGGCGCCAGCCCGCCCCGCGTCAATCGTCCAACAAATTAGCGTCGCGCACCGCGCCCTTGTCGGCGCTGGTCACCAGCTTGGCGTAGGCCTTGAGCGCCTGGCTCACCTTGCGGGCGCGCGGCGCCGCGGGCTTCCAGCCCCTGGCATCCTGCTCGGCGCGGCGGTGGGCCAGTTCGTCGTCGCTCACATCCACCCGCACCAGGCGGTTCGGAATGTCGATGACGATGCGGTCGCCCGTGCGCACCAGGCCGATGGCGCCGCCCTCGGCCGCTTCGGGCGATACATGGCCGATGGACAGCCCCGCCGTTCCGCCCGAGAAGCGGCCGTCGGTGATGAGGGCGCAGACCTTGCCCAGGCCCTTCGATTTGAGATAACTGGTCGGGTAGAGCATTTCCTGCATGCCGGGGCCGCCGCGCGGGCCTTCATAGCGGATAACGACCACATCGCCCGGCTTCACCTGCCCGCCCAGAATCGCCTCGACCGCCGCGTCCTGGCTTTCCAGCACCACGGCGGGGCCGGAGAAGGTGAGGATGCTCTTGTCCACCCCGGCGGTCTTGACGATGCAGCCGCGTTCGGCCAGATTGCCGAACAGCACGGCCAGCCCGCCGTCGGTGCTGTAGGCGTGCGCGACATCGCGGATGCAGCCATTGGTGCGGTCGGTGTCCAGCGTGTCGTAACGGCAGCTCTGCGAAAACTCTTTCGTGCTGCGCACCCCGGCCGGGCCTGCGCGGTAGAAGGTCTGCACGTCGTCGCTGGGCTGGCGCGCCACGTCCCAGGTGTCGAGCGCAGCGGCCAGCGAGGGCGCGTGCACCGTCGGCACGCGGGTGTCGAGCAGCTTGGCCCGGTCGAGCTCACCCAGAATGGCCATCACGCCCCCGGCGCGGTGCACATCTTCGAGGTGGTAGTGGCTCGAAGGCGCCACCTTGCACAGCGTGGGCACCTTGCGCGACAAACGGTCGATGTCGCCCATACCGAAATCGACGCCACCTTCCTGCGCGGCCGCCAGCAGGTGCAGCACCGTGTTGGTCGAACCGCCCATGGCAATGTCCAGCGACATCGCGTTCTCGAACGCCGCTTTGCAGGCGATGCGGCGCGGCAGCACGCTGTCGTCGTTGCCCTCGTAGTAACGGCGGGCCAGATCGACGATGGTGCGCCCGGCGCGGCGGAACAGTTGCTCTCGGTCGGTATGCGTGGCCACCAGCGAGCCGTTGCCCGGCAGCGAAAGACCCAGCGCCTCGGTCAGACAGTTCATCGAGTTGGCGGTGAACATGCCCGAGCACGAGCCGCAGGTCGGGCAGGCCGAGCGTTCGATGGCCTGCACGTCGTCGTCAGACACCTTGTCGTCCGCCGCGGCCACCATGGCGTCGATCAGGTCGAGCGAAATCACCTTGCCGGCCAGCCGCGTCTTGCCGGCCTCCATCGGCCCGCCCGACACGAAAACCACCGGAATGTTCAGCCGCAGCGCGGCCATCAGCATGCCCGGGGTGATCTTGTCGCAGTTGGAAATGCACACCAGCGCATCGGCCGTATGCGCGTTGCACATGTATTCCACGCTGTCGGCAATGATGTCGCGCGACGGCAGGCTGTAGAGCATGCCGTCGTGCCCCATGGCGATGCCGTCATCCACCGCGATGGTGTTGAACTCCTTGCCCACGCCGCCGGCGCGCTCGATTTCCTCGATCACCAACTGGCCGAGATCTTTCAGATGCACATGGCCGGGCACGAACTGGGTGAACGAATTGGCCACCGCGATGATGGGTTTGCCGAAATCGCCGTCCTGCATGCCGGTGGCGCGCCACAGTGCGCGGGCGCCCGCCATATTGCGGCCGGAAGTGCTGGTACGGGAACGGTAGGCGGGCATGGGACGATTCTCCTGCGGGGAAATGATGGACAAAGAGGAAGATTGTCCCGCCCCTCGGCTATATTGAACAATACATTTTTTATGGCAGCGCTATATGCCGAACGAATTATGGAACTGCGGCAGCTCCGGTACTTTGTCACCATTGCAGAACAAGGCAGCTTCTCGCGCGCGGCCGAGCGGCTGCACATCTCGCAGCCGCCGCTGTCCACCCAGATCAAGGCGCTTGAAGACGAAATCGGCGCCCGATTGCTTGAGCGCAGCAACCGCGGTGTGACGCTCACCGCTGCGGGTGCCGCCTTCTTTGAAGACATCCGCTCCGTCCTCGCCCAACTTGAACACGCGGTCGAGCGGTTGCGCCAGGCCGAGCGCGGCGACGCGGGTACGCTCTCGATCGGCTTCGTCTCCATCGCCGACTTCGGCATCCTGCCTCCCACCCTCAAGAGCTTTCGTGCGCGGTATCCGCAGGTGGACGTGCAGCTGCACGAACTCACCACCGACGCCCAGATCCGCGAGCTTCGCGCCGCCGAACTCGATCTGAGCATCGGCCTCGCCCCCGTGAACGAGCCCGGACTGACCTTCACCCCCTTGCTGCAAGAGCCGCTGATGCTAGCCGCTCCGACCGCCCACCCCGTGCTGCAAGAAGGCAGCGGCGCCGTCGATCTCCGCGCGCTAGCCAAAGAGCCCTTCATCGTGCCGCCCCGCAACATCGGCCCCGGCCTGTACGACCTCACCCTCAGCCTGTGTCAGGCCGCGGGGTTCGCCCCCCGCATCACCCAACACGCGCGGCAGATGCAAACCGTCATCGGCCTGGTCTCCTGCGGCATGGGCGTGGCTCTCGTGCCGGCTTCGCTACGCCAGCTAAAACGCCCCGGCGTGCAATATCGCCCCCTGCTCGGCCAACCCGCCACCATCGAACTCGGCATTCTTCAACCCGCCCAGACTCCCAACCCTCTGCGGGAAAATTTCATCAGGGCGCTACAAGGGGCCGCGCAAGGTCTGGCGCAGACGTAGGCCACTGCGGTCATTGACTGAGACTGAATTCAGACCTAAATTCAGACTGAATTCACCCCGGAGGCCCCATGCAATCCGTCAGCAACATCAAATCCATCTCCTACCTCAAAAGCCACGCCGCCCAGATATCCGAAGATCTGGAACTGAATGGCACCCCATATGTCATCACCCAAAATGGCGAGGCCAGCATGGTGATTGAACATGTCAAACAGTTTCAGGAAAAAGAGGCGCTAATTTCCGCCCTCAAAATCATCGCACTCGGCGAAAAAGACCGACAACAAGGCAAAGGATTTTCAATCGAGGAATCACGCGCCCAATTAAAGGCCGCCCGCCAGAGCCGAAAATAATGGCCATCATCATCCTTCCAGACGCGCAGGAAGATCTGCTTTCGCTGCAAGACTACATGCTCGACAAATGGGGCGAATCGGCCTGGATAATTGCAGAAGATGAAATTTTTGAAAAATTACGCCTGATAGAAACAGGCTTTGTAGACGGCTCACCGATTCCAGAACTGGCTGCTGTAGGTATCACCATTTATAAAAACGCCTATACATCCCACCACCAACTGGTCTATCAACGACTTGACGGAAAAACCTATCTCTACCTCGCAGCAGGCCACCGTCAGGATTATACAAACATACTTCTCAAACGACTTCTTCGCAGGTGATGGTCCAGGCAAAGAAACCTTGCAAGGGCAAATCTAGGATAGATTCGTTTTATGCTATGAAGCCAGACCTGACCCCGTCACTTTCCTGCACTTTCCTTGAACCCGATCTTTCCTGAAGTCACGGATTCAGGTCTTCAGGCACATATATGCCGTTGCAAAATCGCATATCCTTTGCGTTGTCAGGCACCCCGCCATAGATGTTTTCGGCGTTATGCTTCATGTCGCTTGCAATTCTTTCGCCTAGATTTATTTTTTGGACATTTTCGTCGGTTCGAAAATGTTTAACGATAAATTTTTTTGTTTTCTCGCTGTAAATGGCCGTCACCCAATGCCCATCCTCAATCTTATACTGCCACTCATGGCCAAGCAATTGCTTTTCATTGTATACATTAGTCAATGAGTAATTGAACCTGCAATCAATTACTTCCTCAATTTTTTGATCGAGTTGCTTCATAGTTGATTCAATTGAATCAACTTTCCAGGCAACCGCATCGACCCTCTCCCGAAGAGATCGAATAATTTCTACCCCTGCTTTAATGAAAAATACCAGTAAAAAAATCCCAAAGACAACCTCGGCTGTGTGGATCATGATGTTGGACCCTTTACTTCATTTTTTAGTCGGAAGCACGATCTTTAGATACCACCTCTGCCCCTCATGGCCGACGTCCGTTCGCCTGGGTGTCATTAAACCACTTGTACAAAAACGAAAAAACGGGGGTCAGGTCTAGCTTGTCGCAAATATATCAAAACTAGACCTGACCTCCGTCATTCCTGGGCAACTTACTCACCCTTGTCCTTGAATTCTACGTCCCAGTCGCGCTCGCTTGTAGGCAAAAGGATTGGAACCGCGAATTGGATGCGACTAACTGTTGTGTCTTTGGATGCCAGCTCGCCCTGAACATTTGCGCCAATACCAAAAACCTTAAGCCCTCCGCCGCCAGAGCCTTTGCTTGAGTCTTCGACCGTGAGTGACCTTGCCCGCGAAAAACGTATCCCTTGCTGAGTGATTTAATCCAAGCAAGGAGAATAGAAATGACGACGACGATAAGGCGGGCGCGGTACACGCTGGAGTTCAAGCAAGAGGCGGTGCGCCTGGTCGAGGGCGGCCAGAGCATCGCGGCGGCGGCACGCACGCTGGGCGTGGTGGATCAGACGCTGTTCAACTGGGTCAAGGCGGCTCGACTGGGCAAGCTGACCGGTGCCGACAGCAAGGTTGTGAGCGCCGAGCAGATGGAGATCAGCCGGCTGCGCGCCGAACTGGCGCGCGTGAAGATGGAGCGCGACATCCTGGGAAAAGCGACGGCGTAGTTCGCCAAGGCAGCCAAGTGAAGTACGCCTTCATCCAACGCCACCGCCGTGTGTGGCCGATCTCGGTGCAGTGCCGGGTGCTCGAGGTCAGCGTGGCCGGCTACCACGCGCACTTCGTTCGCCGCGCCAGTGGTGCGCAGCGCCGCCACCTGAGCGACGATGCGCTGCTGGTGCACATCAAGGCCATCCACGCCGAGACGCGCGGCGGCTACGGCTGGCCACGCACCTGGAAGGAACTGCTGGCCAGGGGCATCCGGGTGGGCAAGGAGCGGGTGCAAAAGCTCATGCAACGGCACGGCATCCGGGCCCGTGGCAAGAGGCGCTTCAAGGTCACGACAGACAGCAACCATGACCTGCCGATCGCACCCAACCTGCTCAACCGTGAGTTCAACGTGGATCAGCCCGACAAGGTCTGGGCGAGCGACATCACGTACATCGCCACCGACGAAGGGTGGCTGTTCCTGGCCGTGGTCATCGACCTGTTCAGTCGCCAAGTCATCGGCTGGAGCCTGCGCCAGGACATGACGCGCGACATCGCCATCGACGCCTTGCGCATGGCGTGGTTCAAACGCCATCCGAGCAAGCAGGCCGGGCTGATCTTCCACAGCGACCGCGGCAGCCAGTACGCGGCCAAGGACTTCCGCGACGTCCTGACCGAGTACGGCATCACCGCGTCGATGAGCCGTCGCGGCAACTGTTGGGACAACGCCTGCAGCGAGACGCTGTTCGGCTCGTTGAAGGTAGAGCGGTTGCATGGGCAGCGCTTCAAGACCCGGCGCCAGGCCATGGACGAAACCGTCGCCTGGATCCTCTGGTACAACTGCACCCGACTGCACTCGACGCTGGCCTATGTCAGCCCGATGCGGTTCGAAGAAAACTGGCTCGCCAACCCACCCCGGCACGCCAGTGCATGAGTCGGCTATGGGACACGGATTCCAGGGGCAAGGTCAGTTTCAGCTAGTCAATGGCTTTGCGGAATAGATATTTTAACACAATTTATCCTGCCAATTAAATTCAGTGCGTTAATGAATAATTCTGGTGCTCGTATCGGTGGTATAATGTAGATATAGTAAATATTTTAATAGTAATCTGCCCAATAAAGTATAATTCACTTTTTATGCGCTTTAACAAAAAAATTCGTTTGCGCGTTCGTTGGATTTTGACCAGCTATCGGCGCTGTGAGAGGGATTTGGCTTCGTTGCTGGTCTACGGCGTGGCAGCAAACTCAAATGTTCTGTTGCTACATCCTTGTGTTTTTTCAAGCTAAGTATTTTCTGCGGGGAGGCATGCCGTTTGAAAGCTAAAGACGCAAATCCTCAATATTTACAGGGCAGATTTTATGTCAAATAATTTATGCAGATCAAACAATCGATTTATTATATTATTTGGTCTTTGGATCGAGCATTTTTAAATACCTATTATAGGTGAATTGTCGGTTTTTAATAGGGGTGGGGCGGGTAATTTTCTCTGCTATAAATTCCGTAAAGAGGGTAATTTATGCGTGTGTTAGTTCTTGGCGCTTCTGGTATGCTTGGAAATGCTGTATTCCGGATATTCGGGGGGGATTCGGCATTTGAAGTCTTTGGTTCGGCGCGCAGTAATTACATGCTGCGGCATTTCGATG
Source organism: Thiomonas sp. SCN 64-16 (assembly GCF_001725585.1). Classification (NCBI taxonomy): domain Bacteria; kingdom Pseudomonadati; phylum Pseudomonadota; class Betaproteobacteria; order Burkholderiales; genus Thiomonas; species Thiomonas sp. SCN 64-16. Next base: position 70,291 of record NZ_MEGQ01000007.1, read on the forward strand.
GGCGCCTTGCGCAACGCACTCTAATTGGCTTCGATGTGGAAAACTCAGATGCATTAATGCGATTGTTCGCCATAGCAAAGCCTGATCTCGTGATCAACTGCATTGGATTGGTGAAGCAGTTGTCCACAGCCAACCAGATTCTTGAGGCGGTTCCGCTAAATGCAATCCTTCCGCACCGCCTCGCAGTACTCTGCGAGGCGGTGGGTGCGCGCCTGATCCAGGTAAGTACAGACTGCGTGTTTTCCGGCGCGAAGGGCGACTACTTGGAAAGCGATTTTGCCGATGCGCATGACATTTATGGTCGATCAAAGTTCCTTGGCGAGGTCGACTATCCAAATGCGATCACCCTTCGTACGTCAATCATCGGACATGAACTCGAGGGAAATCGCAGCCTGATCGGCTGGTTCCTCTCGCAGCAGGGGACAGTGAAAGGATTTACCAAGGCCGTTTTCTCGGGCTTGCCGACCGTCGAACTTGCGACAGTCATGAAGGAGTATGTAGTTCCGCGTCCCCAGATGCGAGGCCTATATCATGTATCTGCCGCGCCAATCGACAAATACGCGCTGTTGCAGCTGGTAGCCGATGCGTATGGCAAGGAGATCCGCATCGATCCATCCGACGAACTTGTCATCGATCGGTCCCTTAATTCGACGCGCTTCCGATTGGAGACGGGTTACCAGCCACCCGAGTGGCCGGAGCTTGTCAGACGCATGCAAGATTTCAAATAACTGAACGACATAAGTTACTCATACGACCATGTTTGTAAAAAAAACTCTGGTGATCACGGGCGGCACGGGTTCCTTCGGGAACGCAGTTCTCAAGCGTTTCCTCGACACCGATATCGCTGAGATCCGAATCTTCAGTCGCGACGAGAAGAAGCAGGAAGATATGAGGATTGCATTCAACAATCCGAAGC
>NZ_MEGQ01000008.1:0-67819 GCF_001725585.1 Thiomonas sp. SCN 64-16
AGATTCGAACTCGTGTTATCGCCGTGAAAGGGCGGTGTCCTAGGCCTCTAGACGAAGGGGACTAAACCTTCAAATATTGCTTGAATTTACTTGGTGGAGGTAAGCGGGATCGAACCGCTGACCTCTTGCATGCCATGCAAGCGCTCTCCCAGCTGAGCTATACCCCCGAAAGCAAAACAGCATTCTATACCGATTTTTTCCGTCGTTGCAAGTGCTATTTCGTTGGGCTTTTGGTGACCCGCTCAGTGACGCGCAGTCTCGGAAACCGACGCATCCACGGGTGCGACTGGCACTTCTACGGGCTTGGCGGGAACTTCGTCTTCCAGTGCCACAGGAACGCGCTCAAGCGCCAGGTCTAAGACCTGATCAATCCATTTCACCGGGATGATGCTCAGGTTGGCTTTCACGTTTTCAGGCATCTCCTGCAGGTCCTTGACGTTTTCTTCGGGAATCAGCACCGTCTTGATCCCTCCTCGCAGCGCCGCGAGGAGTTTCTCCTTCAGGCCGCCGATTCCAAGCACCTCACCTCGCAGGGTGATTTCGCCGGTCATGGCAATTTCAGCCTTGACGGGAATGCCCGTCATCGCGGAGACGATCGCAGTCGTCATGGCAATGCCGGCGCTCGGACCATCCTTGGGCGTCGCGCCTTCGGGGACGTGAATGTGCAGATCGCGCTTCTCGAACAACTCGTCCTTGATGCCAAGGCGTCGTGAGCGAACCCGCACCACGGTGCGAGCGGCCTCGACCGATTCTTTCATCACATCGCCCAAAGAGCCGGTGCGCAAAATGGCGCCTTTCCCAGGCATGGCGGTGGCCTCGATGGTCAACAAATCGCCGCCGACTTCGGTCCAGGCCAAGCCCACAACCTGACCGACTTGATTCTGTTTTTCGGCGATGCCAAAGTTGAAACGCCTCACGCCGATGAAGTCGTGAAGGTTGTCTTCGGTGACCACAACCTGATCGGTGTAGGTTTTCAGCAAGCGTCCTTTGACGGCTTTGCGGCAGATGCGCGAAATCTCACGCTCCAACGAGCGCACCCCCGCCTCGCGCGTGTAGTAGCGAATCAGGCCTCGAATGGCGCTTTCCGTGACGTCGAGTTCGTCTTTCTCTACCCCGTTGTTCTTCATCTGCTTGGGCAGGAGATAGCGCTGGGCGATGCTGACCTTCTCATCCTCGGTGTAGCCGGCCAGACGAATGACCTCCATCCGGTCGAGCAACGCCGGCGGAATGTTGAGCGAATTCGAGGTGGCGACAAACATCACATCGGACAGGTCGAAATCAACCTCGACGTAGTGATCGCTGAAGGTGTGGTTCTGTTCGGGATCGAGCACTTCCAGCAAGGCAGAGGACGGATCGCCGCGGAAATCCATGCCGAGCTTGTCCACCTCGTCGAGCAGGAACAGAGGGTTGCGAACCGCCACTTTGTTCAGGCTCTGCAGGATCTTGCCGGGCATGGCGCCGATGTAGGTGCGGCGATGACCACGAATCTCGGCCTCGTCCCGCACGCCGCCCAGGGCCATGCGCACGAACTTGCGCCCGGTCGCGCGAGCGATGGATTGACCCAGCGAGGTCTTGCCCACCCCCGGAGGGCCGACCAGACAAAGAATCGGCGCCTTGACCTTGTCCACGCGCTGTTGAACCGCGAGATATTCCAGGATGCGTTCCTTGACCTTTTCAAGGCCGTAGTGATCTTCCTCCAGCACCGCCTCGGCAAATGCCAGATCGTGGCGCACCTTGCTCTTCTTGGACCAGGGCAGGCTGATCAGCACGTCGAGGTAGTTGCGCACCACCGTGGCTTCAGCCGACATCGGGGACATGAGCTTGAGTTTTTTGAGCTCGCCTTCGGCCTTCTTCTTGGCCTCTTTGGGCATGCGCGCAGCCTTGATCTTTTTCTCGATCTCTTCGATGTCCGCGCCGTCTTCGCCCTCGCCCAGCTCTTTCTGGATGGCCTTGACCTGTTCGTTCAGGTAGTACTCGCGCTGGCTTTTTTCCATCTGGCGGCGCACCCGACCGCGGATGCGCTTTTCGACTTGAAGAATGCCGACTTCACGTTCGAGTTGTTCAAGCAAATTTTCCAGACGCGCATGCACGTCGTGCAGATCGAGCACAGACTGTTTCTGTTCCAGCTTGAGCGGAAGATGTGCGGCGATGGTGTCAGCCAGACGGCCCGGATCGTCAATGCCGGAAATCGAGGTGAGAATTTCAGGCGGGATTTTTTTGTTCAGCTTCACATACTGGTCGAACTGCGCTACCACCGCGCGCCGCATCGCTTCGGATTCCGCGCTGGTTTCCGAGCTGGATTCGATAGGCACAGCTTCGCAGGCGAAATAGTCGCCGTTGTCTCGGATGTTCAGGGCGCTGGCCCGCTGCGCACCTTCAACCAACACCTTGACCGTGCCGTCGGGCAGCTTGAGCATCTGCAAAATACTCGAAAGACAGCCCACATCGAACAAATCGTCGGGCTTGGGCTCATCTTTGGCCGCGGCCTTCTGCGCGACCAGCATGATCTGCTTGCCGCTTTCCATGGCCGATTCCAGCGCCTTGATCGACTTGGGACGCCCCACAAACAAGGGAATCACCATATGGGGAAAAACGACCACATCGCGCAGAGGCAGCAGCGGCAACGCAGTGAGGTCGGTGTTTTGCTCAGGGGTATCTGACATGTAGGTCACCCGAAAATAAGTTGGTGTGCAGATGGGGACTCAGGCTGAATTTACAAGCCAGCGATACTGGCGACCTCCTGCGCTTGCAACCGCCCGCTGGCTGTCGTCAGGCTCAGGACGCCTTCGCCGCATCCTGGTAGATGAGCAGCGGCTTGGCGCCTGACGTGATCACGTTTTCGTCAACGACGACGCTCGCCACGCCTTGCGCATTGGGCAGGTCGAACATGAGGTCAAGCAAAGCCTGCTCTACGATGGAGCGCAGCCCGCGCGCACCGGTCTTGCGCTCAAGCGCTTTGTGCGCAATCGCATCGAGTGCGGCCGGGCGAAACTCCAGCTTGATGCCATCCATCTCGAACAGCTTCTGGTATTGCTTGACCAGCGAATTCTTGGGCGCCGTGAGAATTTCGACCAGCGCGGGCTCGTCAAGTTCTTCGAGCGCAGCCACCACCGGCAGACGCCCCACCAGTTCGGGAATCAGGCCGAACTTGACGAGATCGTCCGGCTGGGCCTGAAGAAAAGTCTCGGAGACACTGCGCTCAGACTGAGTCTTGACCGTGGCCGAAAATCCGATGCCCGACTTCTCGGAACGATTGCGGATCACCTTTTCCAGACCGTCGAATGCTCCGCCGCAGATGAACAGAATATTGGTCGTATCGACCTGAATGAAATCTTGATTGGGGTGCTTGCGCCCGCCTTGTGGCGGCACCGAAGCCATCGTGCCTTCGATGAGTTTGAGCAAAGCCTGCTGCACGCCCTCGCCCGACACATCCCGCGTGATGCTGGGGTTGTCCGATTTGCGGGAGATCTTGTCGATCTCGTCGATGTAGACAATGCCGCGCTGCGCCCGCTCGATTTCGTAATTACAGTTCTGCAGCAGCTTTTGAATGATGTTCTCGACGTCTTCGCCGACATAACCGGCTTCGGTCAGTGTGGTGGCGTCGGCGATCACGAAGGGCACGTTGAGCAACCGAGCCAGCGTCTGCGCCAGCAGGGTCTTGCCGGAACCCGTGGGCCCCACCAGAAGAATGTTGCTCTTGGCCAGCTCGACATCGCTGGTCTGGCCGATGTGCTTGAGCCGTTTGTAGTGGTTGTACACCGCGACAGCCAGGATGCGTTTGGCCGCCTCCTGCCCGATCACATACTGATCGAGAATAGCCTTGATTTCAGCCGGCGTCGGCAAATCGGAGTTCACCACCTTGCCATTGGCGTCCGTTGCAGTCACTTCATCGCGAATGATCTCGTTGCACAGGTCGATGCACTCATCGCAGATGAAGACCGAAGGGCCGGCGATGAGTTTCTTGACCTCGTGCTGGCTCTTTCCGCAGAACGAGCAGTACAGGGTCTTTTCACCGGAAGATGATTTTTTCTCAGCCATGGGCGTGTGTCTACTTGGAGGGTGAGGATCAGGAGCGCTTGGAGATGACTTCGTCGATCAGGCCATAGTCCTTGGCCTCGTCGGCCGACATGAAAAAGTCGCGTTCCGTGTCGATGCCAATTTTTTCAAGGGTCTGGCCCGTGCGCTCGGCAAGAATGCCGTTGAGTCTTTCGCGCAGATAGAGAATTTCGCGCGCCTGAATCTCGATGTCCGTCGCCTGGCCCTGCGCCCCGCCAGAGGGTTGATGAATCATGATGCGCGAATTGGGCAGCGAGTAGCGCTTGCCCTTTGCGCCAGCCGCCATCAGGAAGGCGCCCATGCTGGCGGCAATGCCGGTGCACAAGGTGGACACGTCGGGTTTGATGAACTGCATGGTGTCGAAAATCGCCATGCCGGCAGACACCGAGCCGCCGGGCGAATTGATATAGAGCGAAATATCCTTGTCGGGATTTTCCGACTCGAGAAACAGCAATTGCGCCACGACCAGATTGGCCATCTGATCGTTGATGGGGCCGACCAGAAAAATCACCCGCTCGCGCAGCAGCCGCGAGTAAATGTCATAGGCGCGTTCACCGCGGCCGCTTTGCTCGATGACCATGGGCACCAGGCCCAGGTTTTGAATGTCAGTAGCGCTCATGGAAGAAAAAAACGTGAAGGTGGACACAGATTAGCACGCACTTTGCTCTACCGATGCCAGCGTGCGGGATTTCCGCACCGGGTTTGCGGTAGGCGCAACAGCGGCCCTAAAACACAAAAGCCGCTGCACGCCTGCGCGCACAGCGGCTCTCAAGGAAACGCAGGGCCGCCCCAAGTTTCTTTGTCCACCTCGCGGCTTGCAAGCCGCTCGGATTCGGCTCCGTCCAAGCTGCCGCAGGGCAGCTCGGAGCCGCGGGCCTCATCCACCGCGGGGAGGCGGGCTGGGCGCAGCCCGGCCCTGGGGCGCTCATCAGTATGACCAACGGGCTCAGTTCTGGCCCATCAGCTCATCGAAACCGAGCGATTTGTCCATCGTCTGCGCCTGTGCGAACACGAAGTCGGTCACGTTGTTTTCCATGACGATGGCTTCGGCCTGTGCCATGCGCTCCTGATCGGCGTAGTACCAGCGCACCAGATCCTGCGGCTGTTCGTAACTGGCAGCGAGTTCTTCAACGTAGGCGCGCACCTGTTCGGGCTTGGCTTGCAGGTCGTGTTGCTTGACCAACTCGGAAACGATCAGGCCCAGACGCACGCGACGTTCAGCCTGCTCCTTGAACAATTCGGGCGGCAGCGGAGCTTTGTCGGCATCTTTCATACCGCGCTCGGCCAGATCCTGACGGGCGCTGGCCATCAGTTCATTCACTTCGTTTTGCACCAGCGCGCTGGGCAGATCGACCGCAACGGCCTTTTGCAGCAGATCCATGACGGCCAGCTTGTTGCGCTGCGTGAGACGCGATTTGACCTCGCGGCTCAGGTTACTGCGGATATCGTCGCGCAGACGCTGCACGTCGCCATCTTCAACGCCCAAGGCCCGGGCGAAATCGGCATCGACTTCGGGCAGCAGCGGCCATTCGACCTGGGTGACTTTCAGGGTGAATTGCGCCGTCTTACCGGCAACGGCCCGCCCCTGGTAGTCCTCAGGAAAGTGCAGTTCGAAAATCTTGCTTTGCCCGGCTTGCAGCCCTTTGGTGGCGGCTTCGAACTCGGGCAGCATGCGGCCTTCGCCCTGAACGAAAGTGAAACCTTCGGCCTTGCCGCCTTCGAAAGCGGTGCCGTCGATGCGACCTTCAAAATCGACGGTGACGCGATCTCCGTCTTGCACTTCCAGCCCTTCGGACGTTTGACCGTTCGGCGCGGCTTCGCCACGCGTCACAAACTGGGTGCGCTGCTTGCGCAACACTTCGATGGTTTTGTCGATGGCGGCCTCGTCCACTTCGGCGGTCACGCGTTCGATAGCCTGGGTGGAGAGATCCGGGATCTGCACGTCGGGATAGACCTCGAACACAGCATCGAACGCCATCACGTCCGCTTCGATCCCTTCGGTCTTGGGGCTGAATTCCGGCGCCCCCGCCACGCGCAGACGGGCGCTGGTGGCGATGTCGTAAAACGCGTTGCCGATCTTGTCTTGCAGCACTTCCATCTCGACGGACGGCGCGTAGCGCTGCGTCACCATGGACATCGGCACTTTGCCCGGGCGGAAGCCGGGCAGGCGCAGCGTGCGGCTCAGATTCTTCAGGCGGGAATTGATTTCGTTCTGCACAGCGGCCTTGGGCACGGTCACGGTCACACGGCGCTGCAGTTTGTCCAGGGTTTCGACAGTCATGGGGAAAGTCCAGTGTTCAAAAAAGGGATCAAAGACCGCCAAGCCTGCGCTTGCCGGTTGGTGCGAGGGGGGGGACTCGAACCCCCACGCCCGTGAAGGCGTCAGGACCTAAACCTGGTGCGTCTACCAATTTCGCCACCCTCGCGGGGTGATCTGTCGCCAAAAACTTTACGCTCGCGCCTTATGTTTCAACTCGGTCTCAACTGGGGCTCACCTCGGAAGGCGGCTATTCAGTGCGGCCTATTCACTGCGGCATTGATTTTTGGGCAATCGGGTATTCTAGCTGCCTCCAGCCTGCCTGATGCAGCGCTCAACATGCCCCCGCCTCAAATCCCTGATTCCTGCGCCAAACCGCCCCCCGGCTCGTCGACTTATTACGCGCTGCAACGCTGCCCGCCCGCGCGCCGTGCGGCGCTGACGCTGTTGCTGGACGTGCATGTGCAGGTGCGCAGCATCGTCACCACGGTCAGCGACCCGGGTGTCGCACAAGCCAAGCTGGCCTGGTGGCATGCGCAGATGCTGGCGCTCGATCAAGACCAGGCAGAGCACCCTTGCCTGCGTGCTCTCGGGAGATGTTTTCGGGATCAGGGTCTGCGGCCACAGGCGCTGCTCGGCCTGATCGAAAGCGTGGACATCGACCTGCAACAGAACCGGTGGATGGATCGGGCCGCGCTCGTGCACTATTGCCGGGCGGGCAGTGGGCAGACGCTGCACAATGCGGCAGCGCTGCTTGGGCTGACCGCGCCTCCGGCCCTGGACGCTGCGGAGGAACTGGGCGTGGCGCTGAAATTGACCAGTCATATCCGGCATCTGGGGCGTGATGTCGCGCAGGACCGGGTGTATCTGCCGCTCGATGCCCTGCAGCGGCATGGGGTCAAGGCGGTGGACTTGCAGCAGCGCGTGGTCAGCCCGCCCATTCGTGCCTTGCTGCAGGAACAAACCACACTGGCCCGCACGGCTTTGAGCACAGCTCGCGGCGCGCTCACACCCTACCCTGCCGCGCAGACCGCACCTCTACTGGCTCTTGGCGCCATATCGGAGGCGCTGCTGAGCGAAATCGAGCGGGCCGACTTTGCGGTACTGCACCAACGCATCAGCCTGACGCCATTGCGCAAGCTCTGGATCAGCCGCACCTGTACCTTACGGCGCAGGAGTTAGCCGTTCAAGCCCGCTCAAGTTCGGCACGCAAGGCGCGGTATTCGTCGAGCGCCTCGGGATTGGCCAGCGCCGAGACGTTTTTCACCGGGTCGCCGTGAATCAGGTTGCGCACCGCGATTTCCACAATCTTGTTGCTCTTGGTGCGCGGAATATCGTGCACCTGCACGATCCGCGCGGGCACATGGCGCGGCGTGGTGTTGTTGCGAATCTCACGCTTGATCGCGTCGATCAGCGCCTCGTCGAGCACCACGCCGTCGCGCAGACGCACGAACAGGACCACGCGCACATCGCCGTAAGTACCGGGTGGCCAGTTCTGGCCGATCACGATCGATTCGAGCACCGCGTCGATGCGCTCGACCTGGCGGTAAATCTCCGCCGTGCCGATGCGCACGCCGCCGGGATTGAGCGTTGCATCCGAGCGGCCAAAAATGATGTAGCCGCCATGCGAGGTGCGTTGAGTGTAGTCGCCATGCCACCATACATTCGGGAACTGCGCGAAGTAGGCGTCAAAGTATTTCTGCGCGCCTTTTTCCAGACTGCCGTCCACCAGAAAACCCAGCGGCATGGAGGGAAAGGGCTTGGTGCAGACCAACTCGCCTTTTTGCCCGTCCGGCAAAGGCTTGCCGTCGTCACCCGCCACGATCACCGCCATGCCCAGAGCGCAGGCCTGAATCTCGCCGCGCCAGACGGGGTTCATGGGCGACCCGGCGATGAAACAGGCCACCAGATCGGTGCCGCCCGACAGGGAACTGAGGCAGATGTCGGCTTTCACCTTGCCGTAGATGTAGTCGAAGCCTTCGGGCGCCAGCGGCGAGCCGGTCGACATGAGGGTGCGAAGATCGCTGAGGCGGTGCGTGTGCATCGGCGCGATGCCCGACTTGCCCAGCGCCTCGATGAACTTGGCCGAGGTGCCGAGATGCGTGAAGCCCACCGCATCGGCGTAGTCGAACAAAATGGCGTTGTCGCGCACACCGGGCGAGCCGTCGTAAAGGCAAACCGTCGCCCCCTGGCTGAGCGCAGACATCAGCCAGTTCCACATCATCCAGCCGCAGGTGGTGAAAAAGAACACGCGGTCTTCGGGATGAATATCAGCCTGCAACCGCATCTCGGCCAGATGCTTGAGCAGCACGCCGCCCGCGCGATGCACGATGCATTTCGGCGCCCCGGTGGTGCCGCTTGAATACAGGATGTAGACCGGATGATCGAAGGGCTGCGCCGCATATTGCACCGCCTGCGGGGTCAATGGCGCGAGCGCATCCTCCCACACCTGAGCGCCGGCAATCGCCGCCACGCTCAAGCTCTGCCCGCGCGCCTGCGCCACATAGGGCACGACGACGGTTTTCACCAGCGAGGGCAATTGCGGCACGAGTTCGGCCAGCTTCTGCAGGTTGGAAAAGGTTTTGCCGTTGTAGAAATAGCCGTCGCAGGCGATCAGCACCTTGGGCAGGGTCTGGCCGAAACGATCGAGCACGCCTTGCACCCCGAAGTCGGGCGAGGCGGAGGTGAAGGTGGCGCCGAGGCTGGTGGCCGCGAGCATGGCAATCACCGTCTCGGGCATATTGGGCATATAGGCCGCAACCCGGTCTCCGGGCTGGACGTCCCAATGCTTCAAGGCCTGCTGCAGCCGAGAGACTTCGGCGTGCAATTCGCGCCAGCTCAGGCGGCGTTGCACCTGATCTTCGCCCCAGAAATGCAGCGCAATGGCGTCGTCATTGCGGCGCAGCAGGTTCTGTGCGAAGTTGAGGCGGGCGTCTGGGAAAAAGCGCGCACCGGGCATACGGTCGGCGTCGATCAGCACCCGCTCGCCTTTGTGCTCGGCGATCACGCCGGAGGTTTCCCACACCGCGTCCCAGAACTGGGCCTGCTCGGCGATCGACCAATCGAGCAAGTCTTGATAAGTCTGCAAATGCAGACCGTGGCGCTCATTCACCCAATGACGAAATGCCTCGACGTGCGAAGCGGCGATGCGCTGCGGAGAGGGCAACCAAAGCGGCTGGTTGGTTTCGGAATCTGGCATGACGCAATCTCTCGAATAGAGGTCAGTTTGAGTCGGCATGCTGCGTGAGCAATTCACGCAGCCTATCGGGCAAGGGCGCGCTCTTGCGCCGCGGAAAATCCACCCAGACCACGCGCGAACCGCCACTGGCGTAGATCGTGTCGGGATCGTCGGTGCGGCTGAGCAAGGTGTAGGTGTCGAAGCTGGTACGCCCCACATCGGTGGTGTAGAGCCGCGCCAGCACCTCGCCCGGATACTTCAATTCGATCTGAAAATTGCAGAAAGCGTTGACGATCACCGGCCCCAGCCCTGCGGTGTTGGCGGGTACGCCGGTTTCGCGCAGCCACTCCAGGCGGATGATTTCCATGTAGCGGAAATAGATCGTGTTGTTCACATGGCCCATCACATCCATATCGCCCCAGCGTATGGGCAGGGTCAGGGTGTGAACCAGTTGTTTTTGTTCAGGGATTTCGAATCGCATCGGGCTTTTCCTCAGATGCCAAAGCCATCATCAGCCGTCAGGATGGCGCCGTTGACCAGGCTGCTTTGCCCGCTGGCGAGCATGACCAGCATGGCGTCGAGATCTTCGGGCTTGCCCAGGCGTTTGCGCGGCAGCATCTGCATCAGACGCTGGCCCGCCTCGGTCTGCCAGTGATGGTGGTTCATCTCGGTATCGATATAGCCGGGACAGATGGCGTTGACATTGATGCCGTACTTGCCCCACTCCACCGCCATCGCCCGCGTCATGTGAATCACGGCGGCCTTGCTCATGGCATAGACCCCCAGCTTGGGTATGACTCGCAGCCCGGCCACCGAGGCCACGTTGATGATGCGCCCGCCGGCCCAGGTGCCCGGCGTCACGCCCAGCGAACGCGCCACCATGCGCCGCGCCACCTCCTGCGCCACAAAAAATGCGCCGCGCACATTGGTGCCGAAAACGTCATCGAAATCTTCCGGTGTGGCGTCGAGCAGTTTTTGCTGCGCAGAAATGCCCGCGTTGTTCACCAGGATGTCGATCGGCCCCATCTCGGTCTCGGCATGCGCCACCGCCGCGCGAATGCTGGCGCTATCGGTGACATCGAGTTCGACCACATGGGCGTCGCCCCCCTGCCCTTCGATGCGGGCCCGCAGTTCCTTGAGCCGCTCCATGCGCCGACCGCTGAGCACCACGGCGGCCCCCGCCTGCGCCAGTACCTCGGCAAATCGCCAGCCGAGCCCGCTCGATGCTCCGGTGACCAGGGCGACGCGGCCCGAAAGTTCGATGGTGTATGCCATGTCTATCCTTGAGAATAAAGCGCAGCAGGCCGTCCGTCGATTCCTGGCTGACTGCCTTGCGCTGATGACACAATGGTAGAGGCAGCCGAGATGCGCGTCGGCTCAACCGTGGCTAAGTCTGCAGTGCAACAATCTCGCCACGCCTCCACCATCCCGCAACAGCGCCCCAGATCAACCATGCAACAGCGACAGCCCAGCCTGCTTCAGCGTTATCTGCAATGGGAAGAAGGCTTGACCCTTGCGGCCAATCGTTTGAGTCGGCAGGCCTGGGTGCGCCGCTTCTTTTCCGCCATCAGCCGCCTTGGCAACGGCTGGGGCTGGGCGGCCATTTTGTGTTTGCTGCTCTGGCTCGATGGGCGCGAGGCGATCTCGCCGATCCTCTGGTTAATCGTGACCACGTTCATCGGCACCGGCCTGTACTGGTCGATCAAGCGTCTGGCGGCCCGTCCGCGCCCGAGCGAACATTGCCATCGCATCGTGCTCAGCGAACCCCCGCTCGATCAGTTCAGCTTTCCCTCCGGCCACACCCTGCATGCGGTGAACTTCACCCTGCAGATCCTGTTTTTCGCCCCGATACTGGGCTGGATCGCCGTGCCGTTTGCCCTGTTGATCGCTGCTTCGCGGCTGATTCTGGGGCTGCATTACCTCTCCGATGTCCTCGTCGGCGCAGTGCTCGGCATGCTGCTCGCCACCTTCGCCCTGGCCTTGCGAATTTCCGTGATGTGAACAGGCCCGAGGGCCGAAACAGCGCGGCGCCCGCCCGCTTTGTCGATAATGGCGATATGTCCGAACGCATCATTCCCATCGTCGACCATCATTACGCGACAAGCGTGCCGTCCGTCCCTGCCGACACCGGCAGCGCGCCGCAGCAGCCGACCGACCGTTTTCACCGCCCTCTGCACGATTTGCGGATCTCGGTGACCGACCGCTGCAACTTTCGCTGCACCTACTGCATGCCGAAAGAGATATTCGACAAGCACTATGAATTCCTGTCGCATGCCGACTTGCTGAGCTTCGAAGAAATCACCCGCGCAGCCCAGGTTTTCATGTCTCTGGGCGTGCGCAAAATCCGGCTCACTGGCGGTGAACCGCTGCTGCGCAAAAACCTCGAACGACTGGTGGAGATGCTGCACAGCCTGCGCACCCCGGAGGGTCTGGCGCCCGAACTGACGCTGACGACCAACGGCTCCATCCTCGCCCGCAAGGCGACCTTGCTCAAGGAGGCGGGGCTCGATCGCATCACCGTCAGCCTCGACGCGCTGGATGATGCGGCCTTCCGCCAGATGAACGATGTCGACTTCCCCGTGGCCGAAGTGCTGCGGGGTATCGACGCGGCCCTGGCCGCGGGCCTCGGGCCGGTGAAAGTCAACATGGTGGTCAAGCGCGGCACCAACGATGCGCAGATACTGCCGATGGCCGAACATTTCCGCGGCACCGGCGTGGTGCTGCGTTTCATCGAATACATGGATGTGGGCAACACCAACGGCTGGCGCATGGACGAAGTGCTGCCGTCGCAACAGGTCATCGACCGCATTCACGCCGTCCATGCGCTGCATCCGCTGGAGCCGCACAGCGCCGGCGAAACCGCCCAGCGCTGGGCCTACGACGATGGCGGGGGTGAGATCGGCGTGATTTCCAGCGTGACCCGCGCCTTTTGCGGCGACTGCAACCGCGCCCGGCTGTCGATGGAAGGCAAGCTCTACCTCTGCCTGTTCGCCACCCACGGCCACGACGTGCGCGCCCTGCTGCGCGGCGATCCGCGCAGCGGCCTGGCCCCGGTCAGCGACGAGCAGCTGCGCGCCGCGCTGGCGCAGGTCTGGACGGCGCGCGATGACCGATATTCCCTGCTGCGCGGCACGGCGGCAGGTCTTGCCCAGCGCGCCGAGCGCAGGGTTGAGATGTCTTACATCGGCGGCTGAAAGCGGCCATGTGCGGCATTGCGGGTCGCCTGAACTGGAACGCGCCCATCGATCCCGCGCAGCTTGCCGCGATGATCGGCCAGCTGCATCACCGCGGGCCTGATCAGCAGGGGTTCTACAACAAAGGACCGATCGGTCTGGCCCACGCCCGCCTGGGCATCATCGACCTGTCCGGCGGCGACCAGCCGATGTGCAACGAAGACGGCACGGTGTGGGTGGTCTTCAACGGCGAGATTTTCAATTACATCGAACTGCGCGCCGAGCTGCAGCGCCGCGGCCATCGCTTCGCCACGCAGTCCGATACCGAAGTGCTGGTGCACCTGTATGAAGACCACGGCGATGCGCTGGTCGATCAGCTCAACGGCCAGTTCGCCTTCGCCCTGTGGGACGGGCCGCGTCAGCGCCTGCTGCTAGCGCGCGACCGCACCGGCATCCGGCCGCTGTTTCACACTCGCGTGCCGGGCGGTCTGGCCTTTGCCTCCGAGGTCAAGGCCTTGTTCGCCCTGCCCGAAGTGCCGCGCCGTCTGGATGCGAAAGCGCTGGGCGAAGTCTTCACCTACTGGGCACCCCTGCCGCCGCACGCCGTGTTCGAGGGCATCGAGTCTCTGCCGCCCGGCCATGTGATGTCGGTCGACGCACGCGGCACGCAGACGCGCCGCTATTGGGATTGGAGCTTTCCCCCAGCCCCGATCGAAGACGAGCGCTCGGCCGCCGCCTGCGCCGACGAGCTGCGCGACCTGCTGATCGACGCGGTGCGGCTGCAACTGCGTGCCGATGTGCCCGTGGCCGCCTACCTCAGCGGCGGCCTCGATTCTTCCATCGTCACCACCCTGATCCGCCACTACACCGACACGCCGCTGCGCACTTTTTCCCTCACTTTCGACGACGCCGAATTCGACGAAAGCCCCTGGCAGCAGCAACTCGTACGCCACCTGGGCACCAATCACACCACGGTGCACTGCACCCGCGCCGACATCGCCGCCGCCTTCCCGCGCACCATCGCCCACACTGAGACACCCATCGTGCGCACAGCCCCCGCGCCCATGATGCTGCTGGCCGCCGGGGTGCGCGCCGCGGGCTACAAGGTGGCGCTCACCGGCGAAGGCGCCGACGAAGTCTTCGGCGGCTACGACCTGTTCAAAGAAGCCCGGGTGCGCCGCTTCATGGCCCGGCAGCCCGCTTCGCGCTGGCGCCCCCGCCTGCTCGAACGCCTCTACCCCTATCTCAAACACTCCCCGGCCGCCGGCCGGACGATGACCGAGCGTTTTTTCCGCGAGGGCGAAGCGCATTTCCGCGAGCCCTGGTTCGCCCACCTGCCGCGCTGGACCACCACGCGACGCATCACCGGTTTTCTGTCGCCGGAATGGCGCGCCGCGGCCACTGCGGCCGACCCCATCGCCACCATCGCCGCGCAACTCCCTGCCGACATCTCCCGCTGGGAGCCGCTCTGCCAGGATCAGTACATCGAGGCGCATACCCTGATGTCGGGCTATCTGCTGTGTTCGCAGGGCGATCGCATGGCCATGGCGCAGTCCATCGAGACCCGTTTTCCCTTCCTCGATCACCGGCTGATCGCCTTCGCCAGCCAGCTTCCTCCGCGCTACAAACTCATGGGGCTGGTGGAGAAATACCTGCTCAAACGCAGCATGGACGGCCTGCTGCCCGACGCGCTGCGCCATCGCACCAAGCAACCTTACCGCGCCCCCGACAGCCAGAGTTTTTTTCACAATGGCGAACCCGTCGATTACGTGGCCGACCTGTTCAGCGTGGCGCGCCTCAAAGATGCGGGCTACTTCGACCCGCAGGCGGCGATCCGCCTGTTCGACAAGGCACGCGCTGGAAAAGTCATCGGCTTTGGTGACAATATGGCCTTTGTCGGCATGCTCTCCACCCTGCTTCTGCACGACCAGTTCATCCGGCGCTGACCCTTCGCGAATCCGCGCTCCTCCATGACCGCCGCACCGTCCAGTTACGCCGCGTTGCCCGCCGACCTGCAGACCGATCGCAGCATCATCGTGTCGCTCTGGGTGGCCAATCTCGGGCACCCAGAGCGTCGCCAGGACAAATACGACTGGTTCTACCTGCGCAATCCGGCCGGTTTGCCGCAGGTGTTGCTCGCCCATTCTCCGGCCGAAAACGGAACAGCCGTGGGCGTCATCGGCCTTGCAACCCGGCAGATGCGTTTGGCTGGCCAAGCCTTGAACGCGGGACTTCTGGCTGACTTCGGCGTGACGGCGGAACATCGCACGCTGTATCCGGCGATGCTGCTGCAAACGTCGCTGCGCGATCGTTTTTTGCCGCAGTGCGGGCTGATCTACGGCTTTCCCAACCCGAAGTCGGAACCCGTGGTCAAGCGCCTGGGCTACAAGGTGGCGGGGCGCATGGTGCGCTACGTACGCGTGCTGCGCAGCGCCAACTATCTGCCCGCGCAAATCCCCCACTTGGTGCGCCGCGCCGTGGGGCGCACCGCAGACTGGTGGCGGCATACCCTGCGCAGAACCCGGTACGCCCACGACTTTCGTGGCCGACGGGCTCAATGGATGGACCAGCCCGATGCCCGCTTCGATGCGCTGTGGGCCGCGCAGAAAGACCCGGCCTTGCTCATCGGCGTGCGTGATCGCTGTTACCTGGCCTGGCGTTTCGAACCGAAGCCCTGGAGAAAATTCCGCTTCCTGACCTTGAGCGCCCAAAACGACGGGCTCATCGGCTATGCCGTCTGTGAGGTCGTCGGCAAGGTGTTGCATGTGCGCGATCTGCTCTGCCACCCAGAACATCCGGAGAGCTTGAATCTGCTCTTTGACACCCTGTTTCGCGACGCCTATGCCGACGGTCGCAGTAGCGTATCGTTTGAATTGCTCGGCCCTGCCGACATCCAGAGCAAGCTGCATCAGTTGGGCATGTTGGCGCGTGATGCCCGCAATGTGTTCTGCACCATGGCACCCGAACAAGCCCAGGCGCTTGAGCAGGCGCAGTGGTATCTCACCAGCGCCGACGAAGATTACTGAGCCGTATTGCGCAGGCCGCTGCAACCGCCCGCGCGGAGAAAACTTTGGTCACACGCACGACACACCCCACACCCAATCCCACGGAACTGTCTGCTCGTGTTGAGCACTCACTCTTCAAGACTTGTGCGCTTTGGGCGCTCTTGAAGGAGAGAGAAGATGTCTCTGGCTGAACTGGTGCTCTACCTCTTGGCGATAGGTGTGATCGGGCTCGGCGTTGGGCTGCTGGTGCAGTTCTGGCGGGAGGCGCGCTCGACGCCCCGCGATTCATCCCTGTGAACTCACAGATTTAACTCACAGATTTTCCGCACCCAGGGCCTTGGCCCGTTCGCGAGTTTGCGCGAGTTCTTTAGGATCGGCGGGCACGGTTGTATTCCAGCCCTGCAGATGAGAGGTCAGCAGACGGCTGAAACCCTGCGCCCAGTGCGTCTCGGCGTTCAGGCAGTCGATGTAATGAAAGACCTTGCCGCCACTGGACAGAAACGCTTCCTTGCCCTCCATGGCGATTTCTTCCAGCGGTTCCAGGCAATCGACGCTGAAGCCCGGGCAGGTCACATCGACCCGAGCCACACCTTCTTTCGCGAGTTGGCGCAAGGTGGGTTCGGTGTAGGGCTGCAACCACTCCTGCTTGCCAAAACGCGACTGAAACGTCACCGCGTAATCAGCAGCGGCCAACCCCAGGCGCTCGGCGAGCAGGCGCCCGGTCTTGTGGCACTCGCAGTGGTAAGGATCGCCCAGCTTGAGCGTGCGCGCCGGCATGCCGTGAAAGCTCATGACAAATTTGTCAGGCCGACCCTGCTGCTGCCAGTACACCTCGATTTTTCGCGCCAGGGCCTCGATGTAAAGCGGCTCGTCGTGAAAGTGATTGAGCACCCGGAGTTCGGGCATGCGCCGGCTACGCCGCATCCAGGCCGTCACTGCGTCCAGCGTGGAGGCCGTGGTGGCCGCGCAATATTGCGGATAGAGCGGCACCAGCAGGATGCGAGTGACGTTTTGCTTGGCCATCTCGTCGAGCACACTGGCCACAGACGGGTTGCCGTAGCGCATGGCATATCGCACTTGCACATGATGACCCAGCCGAGCCATTTCGGCGGCAACGGCTTGCGTGAGGTCGGCCGTGCCCGACTGCAGGGGCGAGCCGCGCTCGGTCCAGACCGAGGCGTACTTGGCCGCGGATTTGGAGGAACGAATCGGCAAAATGATGCCGTTGAGGATCAACCACCAAACCGGCTTGGGAATTTCGACCACCCGAGGGTCGCTGAGAAACTCACCGAGGTAGCGACGCAAGGCCGATGCGGTCGGCGCATCGGGCGTGCCCAGATTGACGAGAAGGATGGCAGTTTTCGGTGCGGAACCGTGCGAATACGCCGTAGGGTCGGACAAGGGCATGAGAACCTGAGTTCAGTGAGGATGGATCTGGAACATCACCGTGGGCGCGGTCGGGTCGGACGGCTTGGCGCCCAGGGTGATTTCGCCCTGGCCATGCAGCACGCACTCGTTGCGCCGCAGGGCGAGCGTGGTGTCATTGCCCGTGTAGCGCACCCAGGTGCCGTTGCTGCTGAGGTCAGTCAGCATGAAATAGCTGCCGCGCCAGTCGATGCGCGCGTGCTGGCGCGATACCCGCAGATCGTTGACAGGAAAGTCTGCACCGTTCGTGCGCCCGATCACGATGGGCATCTGATCGGCGGCATAGTCCACGCTGGTATCGAGCCAGGCGAGATTGAGCAACTGACTGCTGTAGTCGATGCGCGAGGGCACTTGCGGCATGGTCTGGCCCATATCGACCTGCGCCTCCCAATCGACCTGATGCACCGGAACCGGCACGTCGTAGCCGCGCAGAAAAATGGCGCCGAGACTGCGCAGCCGGGCCAGCAACTCCAGCGGCAGCGCTTCCATCACGGCGTCGCCGATGAGAATTTGGCCGGTTCCGGCCGAGTCGGACAGGCGCGAGGCCGCATTGACCGGATCGCCAAAACAATCGCCCGGCGCCAGCACGACCACGCCGCGAGCGATGCCGATTTTCAGAGGTAGTTTTTGTCGGGCGCCCGTGGCATCGACCGCGCCTGAGGTGGAGCAGGTGCGCTGAATGTCGATGCAGGCGTTGAGCGCGGGGGTGTTGTGCTCGAAGGTGGCGAGTATGCCGTCCCCCAGCGTTTTCACCACATCGCCGCCCGCCGCCTTGAAGCTGCGGGCCATGTTCGACACGACCTGAGTGACCAGCGCCGTGGCTTCGGTATTGCCAAGAGATTGGAACAATGCCGTGCTGCCGACGACATCGGCAAACACGATGGTGCGGACAGCCGTTTTTCGCGCGTTGGTCATGCCCGAAGTCTAGCGTGTGCTCCTGTCCGCCGCGTGGCGGGCAGGAGCGTGCGGATCAAAGCGTGTCGAGGAAGCTGCGCAGCTTGTCCGAGCGGGTGGGGTGCTTGAGCTTGCGCAGCGCCTTGGCCTCGATCTGGCGGATACGCTCGCGGGTGACGTCGAACTGTTTGCCCACTTCTTCGAGCGTGTGGTCGTTGGCCATCTCGATGCCAAAGCGCATGCGCAGCACCTTCGCTTCGCGCGGCGTGAGCGAATCGAGAATCTCCTTGACCACGTCGCGCAAACCTGCCTGCATGGCCGCTTCGGTCGGCGCCAGCGTGCCCGAGTCTTCGATGAAATCGCCCAGGTGTGAATCGTCATCGTCGCCGATGGGCGTTTCCATGGAAATCGGCTCGCGCGCAATCTTGAGGATCTTGCGCACCTTGTCCTCGGGCATTTCCATCTTCTCGGCCAGCACGGCGGCGTCGGGCTCGGTGCCCGTCTCCTGCAGATGTTGGCGCGAAATGCGGTTGACCTTGTTGATGGTCTCGATCATGTGCACCGGAATCCGGATGGTGCGCGCCTGATCGGCAATCGAGCGGGTAATGGCCTGACGGATCCACCAGGTGGCGTAGGTCGAGAATTTGTAGCCGCGGCGGTATTCGAATTTGTCCACCGCCTTCATCAGGCCGACGTTGCCCTCCTGAATCAGGTCGAGGAACTGCAGGCCGCGATTGGTGTACTTTTTCGCGATGGAGATGACCAGACGGAGGTTGGCCTCGATCATTTCGCGCTTGGCTTCACGCGCAGCCTGCTCGCCCAGGCTCATCTGGGTGTTGATTTCCTTGAGGTCGTCGAGCGGCACTACCACCCGGGTCTGGATGTCGATGAGCTTTTGCTGCAGCTCCTTGATGGCCGGCACATTGCGGCTGAGGATGACGGAATATGGCTTGCCAGAAGCCACATGCTTGTCCACCCACTTCAGATCGAGCTGATGACCGGGGAAGGACTTGATGAACTCCTCCTGCGGCATACCGCAGCGATCCACCGCATAGCGCCGGATCTCACGCTCGTAGCGCCGCACTTCGTCCACCTGGGCACGCAGCAGATTGCAGAGCTTCTCGACGGTCCGCGCGGTGAAGCGCACTTCCATCAGCGCAGCGGAAATCGCCTCCTGCGCCTTCAAATAGCTGGCAGAACGGTAGCCGTCCTTGTCGTAGGCGCGGCGCATTTTCATGAAGGCGTCGTGCACGTCGGCAAAGGCTTCCAAGGCCTTGCCTTTGAGTTCTTCGAGCTTCATGGAGGTGGCGCCGGCGCCGCCGTCCTCGTCTTCTTCACCGCTCTCGTCGAGCGAGTAGTCGACGTCTTCTTCGGCCACGTAGTCGTCGGATTCGTCGTCCGACACCATGCCGTCCACCACTTCGTCGACCGGCAATTCGCCGTGATGAATACGCGCGGCCATGGCCAGAATCTCGGCCACAGTCGAGGGCGAAGCCGAAATGGCCAGCATCATCTGGCGCAGGCCGTCTTCAATGCGCTTGGCGATAACGATTTCGCCTTCGCGCGTGAGCAGCTCGACGGTGCCCATTTCGCGCATATACATGCGCACCGGGTCGGTGGTGCGGCCGAATTCAGAGTCGACGTTGGACAGCGCCGCTTCGGCCTCTTCCTCCGCTTCTTCTTCGCTCGACGCGGTCGGGCCGTGCTGGTTGAGCAGCAGGGTTTGCGCATCAGGCGTGGTTTCGTACACCGCGATGCCCACGTCGTTGAGCATGGAAACAATGGTTTCCATCAACTCGGGATCGGCCAGATTGTCCGGAATGTGATCGTTGATTTCCCCGTAGGTCAGGAACCCGCGGGTCTTGCCCATTTTGATCAGGCTCTTGAGTCGAGCGCGCCGACGGCCCAACTCTTCGTCGGTGATGTTGGAGTCGTCATAGCCGAACTCCTTGAGCAGTTGCTTCTCACGAGCGCGCGAAGCCTTGCGTGTTTTGGGCACGGGCGCAGCGGCCACTTCTTCCACCACCTCGACTTCGGCGACTTCGGCAGCGACATCGACTGCTTCGACCTCTTCACTCAGGTCATCCGACAAATCATCGGTCGGCTCTTCCAACTTGCTCTTGCGGCCACGGCGCGCGGCAGACGTATCGGCCTCGGCCGTCACAACGCCCGCCTTGGGCGGACGACCCCGCTTGGGCGCTGGGCTAGTAACCGATGCGGCCGACTTGGTCGCTGCCTTGACCGCATTGACCTCCACAGCACCCCCTTCTTTTGCCGCCACACGATGGACCTTGCCACGCGGTGCGTCCACAACGGGACGCACCTCGGCGGGACTCACCTCGACGACTGAGGTCTCTTTGCGGGATGCGCCCCGCGGAGTGGGAGTCTGCGTTTTGGATGATGCTTTTGTCATGGTGGACCTCAACCGACCGTTGGTTCGGAAGGAAATATAGAAGGGGGATTGCTGACAGTATGTAGGGTGAATCGCCAAAATTCAAAGAGCCCGAGCGAAACGGCCATTTCGCACCAAGCCCGCACGGCAAGGGCGATACCGAGCCGAATCAGCAAACGTCTTGGCAGCTCCAAGAAGGTTTAATCGCTTTGACCCGCATCGCTTCGACCCAAATTCGTAGCCTCGGTTCGATTGGGTTTTCCTTGATGACCGCGCCCCCACGGCGCTTATGCCTTGCTGCCGAACCCATGCCCCTGAACTTATGCCCCTGAACCTGCGCCCCTGAACTTATGCCCGGTAGTCTGTTTTGGCAGATATTCACCCCGAAGAGGTGGATTTTACAAAAAACCGAGCATTGTCTGCCTGTGCGCCAAAACCGTCAACCTCGCGGCGCTTGGTCGATCTCTTTGAGTCGTAGCGCCAGACTGCGGTATTCCGTCCGGTCGGCGTCTGCCACCAAGCCACCGGCAACCAGTTCGTCCTGCCGTCTTTTCAGCGCGGCGCGCTCCAGGCGCGACAGAATGGCCAGCAAATCCTGTTTGGCTGCGGCTTCGTCCAGTTCCAGCGGGTCTGGCGACTCGGCCAGCACCTCCTCAGGCGCGTGCCCGGCCGCGCGCAAGGCTTCCCATAGCGCTGCGGCAGACAGTTCGGGCTGATCTTCCAGAATGGATTCGAGCGTCAGCACCAGCCCCTGCAGCGGCCCGGGCTCCAGCGAGAGCAGCGCATGCTGCGCCGGGTTGATGCTCCACCACAACTCGGGCTGCGACAGCAGCAAAGGAAGCAATTGCCGCAGGGGATCTTTCGGCACCGCGGCAAAGGCCCGCAGCGCCTCGCGACCGCCGCGTACGCGCGGCGCCGTCTTCATGCCACGCGTGCCGAACGACTCCGCCGGAGCGGATGGCTTGCGCGAGGGCGAAGACAGGCGAAGCACCTCGCGCAACTCGGTGGCGGGCATCTCCAGGCGGCGTGCCAGATCGGCCACCAACTGACCGAGCAAAGCAGGCGCCGTGATTTGCGACAACAACGGCCCGGCCTCGTGGATGGCCTGCGCGCGCCCCTCGGCGGTGGTCATCGCCACGCCATCGAACAGGCTGGAAAACAGAAATTCCGACAAGGGCTGGGCACGGCCGATCTCGCGCTCGAAGGCTTCCGCGCCTTTTTCGCGCACATAAGAATCCGGATCGTGCTCGGCGGGCAGGAACAGGAACTTCACCACCCGCGTATCGCTGAGCAGAGGCAGGGCCTGCTCCATCGCCCGGCGCGCGGCGCGGCGGCCCGCGGTATCGCCGTCGAAGCTGAACACCACCTGGCCGGTATGCCGAAACAGCTTTTGCAGTTGCTGTGCCGTACAGGCGGTACCCAGCGTGGCCACGGCCTGTTCCACCCCGAATTGGGCGAGCGCCACGACGTCCATATAGCCTTCGACCACCAGCGCATAACCCGCGCGCGAAATGGCGCTGCGGGCTTCGAACAGGCCGTACAGCTCCTCGCCTTTGTGGAACACCGCGGTTTCCGGCGAGTTGAGGTATTTCGGTTCACCCTGGTCGATGATGCGTCCGCCAAAGCCGATGACTTCGCCGCGCAGATTGCGAATCGGAAAGGTGATTCGGTCGCGCAGCCGGTCGTATCGACGCTGCGCCGAGGCAAACGACTCGGCTTGCGGATCGAGGGTGTCGCCGGCCGCGTCGCGGGCCACCACCAGGCCGGACTGCACCAGGGCATCGGCGTTGTAATTCGCGAACGCGCCGGCCAAAGGCTGCCAATCGTCCGGGGCGTAGCCCAGGCCAAATTTTTTGGCGACCTGGCCTTGCAAGCCACGGGCGATGAGGTAGTTCTTCGCCCGTTCGCTATGCCGCAGGCGGTGCTGATAAAAGCCGTCAGCCGTCTGCAGGGCGTCGACGAGCGTGGCCTGCAGACTGCGCTGCTGTTGGATCTGGCGAAGTTGCTGCGGGTCGAGGTCGGGCTCGGGCACGGTCATGCCGTAGCGCCCGGCCAACTCCTTGACCGCATCGACAAAGCCCATGCCCGCGTGCTCCATCAGGAAGCCGATAGCCGTGCCATGCGCGCCGCAACCGAAGCAGTGATAGAACTGCTTGCTCGCACTCACGGTGAACGAGGGCGTCTTCTCGCCGTGGAAGGGGCACAGGCCCTTGTAGTTGGTACCGGTCTTTTTCAGCTCGACATACTGGCCAACGACTTCGACGATGTCGGCGCGGGCGAGCAGATCCTGAATGAAACCGGGCGGAATGCGTTGCTGCATGGATCGGTCGTCGTCATCGTGGCGGCTGGGGCGGCGGCCGCGAAACGGCTGGATCGGGCGAGACTACTTGGGCTGCATGCGAATGGCGCCATCGAGCCGGATGACTTCGCCATTGAGCATGCGGTTGGTGAGGATGGATTCGACCAGGGCCGCGTATTCCTCGGGCCGTCCCAGACGCTGCGGAAACGGCACCATCTGTCCCAGCGCCGCCTGCACCTCGGCAGGCATGCCCATGAGCATCGGCGTCTCGAAAATGCCGGGCGCGATGGTCATGACGCGGATACCGTCCCGCGAGAGATCGCGCGCCAGCGGCAGAGTCATGCCGGCGATGCCGGCCTTGGACGCGGCGTAGGCTACTTGCCCGATCTGCCCGTCGAACGCCGCCACCGAGGCGGTGTTGACGATCACGCCGCGCTCGCCGTCATCCAGCGGCGGCTGCTGCGCCATCGCGGCGGCGGCAAGGCGGGCGAGGTTGAAGCTGCCAACCAGATTGATGTTGATCACCCGCTGGAAAAGCTCCAGGGCATGGGGGCCTTGCTTGCCCAGCGTGCGCGCAGCCGGGGCGATGCCGGCGCAGCTCACCGCCACCCGCAGCGAGGCCAGCGAGTTGGCCGCTTGCACCGCCGCTTCCACGTCGCTTGCCTGCGTCACATCGCAGCGCATGAACTGGCAGCCGATGTCTGCTGCGGTTGCTCGCCCGGCGTCTTCTTGCAGATCGGCGATGACCACCCGCATGCCCCGTGACGCGAGCAAGGCGGCGGTAGCGCGGCCCAAACCTGATGCGCCGCCGCTGATGATCGCACTGTGACCAGAGAGTTGCATAGGGTGCTCCGTCCGTTCAGCCCTGCAATGCGGCGAAGATGCGCTGCTGCACTTCGGCCACCGGCCCGACCCCGGAGATGGTGACCAGACGCGGCGCGCCGGGCTGCGCCATGCGCTCGGCGTAGAACTTCACCAGCGGCAGGGTCTGGGCGTGATACACGTCCAGGCGTTTGCGCACGGTGTCTTCCTGATCGTCGGCGCGCTGCACCAGCGGCTCGCCGGTGAGGTCGTCCACACCGGCCGTCTTGGGGGGATTGAAAGCCAGGTGATAGGTACGTCCTGAGGCCGGATGCACCCGGCGTCCGCTCAAGCGCTCGATGATGTCGGCGTCGGGCACGTCGAATTCAAGGACTACGTCGATGCCAATTCCCGCTTTCTCCAGACCTTCGGCCTGGGCGATGGTGCGCGGAAAGCCGTCGAGCAGAAAACCCTTGGCGCAGTCGGGCGCCGACAGGCGCTCGCGCACTACGCCCAACATGATTTCGTCGGGTACCAAGGCGCCCGCCTCCATGATTTTCTGTGCCTGCTGGCCCAGCGGCGTACCGGCCTTCACCGCGGCGCGCAGCATGTCTCCGGTGGAAATCTGAGGGATGCCGAGGCGCTCGGTGATGAAGGCGGCTTGCGTGCCCTTGCCCGCGCCCGGTGCACCCAAAAGTATCAATCGCATGAAGGTCTCTCAATCGTAAAAACGCACATTTCAGAATAGCAGACCGCTCTGCCACGACGCTGACTCGGCGTCCTGTTCAGCGCTCAAGCCACATCGCCCGCACGCGCTCCAGGTCGGCCAGCGTGTCGACCCCGGGGCCGGGCGCCTGTTCGGTCACATGCACCGCAATGGAGTGCCCGTGCCAGAGTACGCGCAATTGCTCCAGCCCTTCGGCCTGTTCCAGCGGCGCCGGTGCCAACTTGGCGTAATCGCGCAGAAAACGGTGGCGATAAGCGTACAGCCCGATGTGACGATATACCGGATGCGGGGGCTGCCCCGGCATCGCCCAGCCGCCTGAACCCGCCGTGTAGGCGTCGCGCTGCCACGGAATCGGCGCGCGCGAAAAATACAGGGCCCTGCCCTGCGCATCGAGCACGACTTTCACCACATTCGGGTTAAAAATCTCGGCCGCTTCGGTGATGGCATGCGCGCAGGTGGCCATCGGGATTTGCGGAGTGCGCTGCAGCAAGGCCGCGCATGCCGCGGGCAACTTGGGGTCGATCAGCGGCTCGTCGCCCTGCACATTGACCAAGATGGCGTCTTCGGGCAGACCCAGCGACTCGGCGGCCTCGGCCAGCCGGTCGGTGCCGCTGGCGTGATCTTCGCGGGTGAGAACGGCGCGAACGCCGTGCGCCGCACAGGCCTGCGCAATCAACGGACTGTCACAGGCCACCACCACTTCCTGCGCGCCGCTATGCGCCACGCGCTGCGCCACGCGCACCACCATCGGCGCCCCGGCAATGTCCGCCAGGGGCTTGTTGGGCAGGCGCGTGGAAGCCAGGCGGGCCGGTATGAGCACCCAGAACGCAGCCGCCATGCTCAGGCCGCCGGTTCGGCAGTGGCGGCGTGGGACGGGCTCGGCGTTGCGTCGGCAGACAGGGTCATGTCGCGGGCGAGATCGACCAGCATCAGCGGAATGTCGTCGCGCACCGGGTAAGCCAGCTTGTCGCGCGGGCAGATCAGCTCCTGCGCGGCGGCGTCGAATTGCAGCGACCCTTTGCAGATGGGGCAGACGAGCAGGTCAAGAAGTCGGGAGTCCACGGACTTTCTCCAATTGTTGGTGCAACCAGGGCAGCAAGTCGGCGGGCAGTTGCAGCCGCAGGCCGACAACCCAGAGGCGCTCGCGCAAAACAGGCGGCAGATGGGCCGATTTTATGGCGTCCTTTTCCGTCAGCAGAATGGGGCCGTCTGGCGGCAGACCGGCCAGTACGTCGGCGCTCTCAAGGAAACGCCGGGCCGCCCCAAGTTTCCTTGACCCCCACGGGGGGCGGGCTGGGCACGGCCCAGCCCTGGGGGTGCTCAGAGGCTGATGGTCACCCAGCGCCCGGGTCTGCACCGTCAGCCCGAGAGCTTGCAGCATGGCAAAAAACTGCCCCGGATGGCCGATTCCGGCTACCGCACCCAGCGGTTTTGCACCAAAACGCTGCACGAACTGCGCAGCGCTGAGCGTTTGCCCACTAACCAGATGCGTGATGTCGCCCAGACTGCGCACCAGGGCGAAGTGCCGCCCCCCGCCGGACACCTGCTGCAGCGCCGCCTCGGGGCCGAGGGTGGCGTCGCGCCGTCTGCCGGGCGATTCGCGCAGCGGCCCGGCAGGCAGCAGCCAGCCATTGCCCCAAAGTCGCTGATCGACCACCACCAGTTCGATATCGCGAGCCAGCGCCAGATGCTGCAGGCCGTCGTCGCTCAGAATCACATCCACATCGGGCCAGGCGGCCCGCAGGGCGAGCGCGGCCTGCGCGCGCCGCCGTCCGACCATCACCGGGCAGCCCGTCAACCGGGCCAGCAGCACGGGCTCGTCGCCACACTCCGCCGGATCGCTCTGCGCGTCCACCCGCAATGGAGCGTCGTCGGCTGAGCGGCGGCCATACCCTCGAGAAACGATCCCTGGCCGCCAGCCCGCCTGCAGCAAGCCGCGCGCCAGCTCGGCGATCAGCGGCGTCTTGCCCGCGCCGCCCACGGTGAGGTTGCCCACCACGACCACCGGCACGCCCACGCGTTCAGCACGCAGCACACCCGCGCGATACAGGCTGCGGCGCCCGGCGCTCAGCAGCGCGAACACTCCGGCAAGCGGCAACAGCGCCCAACTCAGCAGGCTGCGGCGCAGCCACCAGTCCGGCCAGCCGCTCGGCCCAGCGGGTTGCGCCATCAGGAACCGGGAGACTTCTGCGTGGCGAAGGTCAGGCGGCTCAAGCCTGCGGCGCGCGCGGCCTCCATCACATTCACCACCGATTGCTGCGTGGCCTGGGCGTCGGCGCTGATCACCACCATGGTGTCGGCCTTGCCTTTGGAGGCGTCGAGCAGCGACTGGGTCAGCGCACTCACCGTGCGGCTGGGGAGCAACTGCTTGTTCACCGCATACTCGCCGCCGCTGCTCACGGCCACGATGATTTCCTGAGGATGGTTCTGCAGCTTCTCGGCGTCGGCCGTGGGCAGGGTGATCTTCAGCTCGGTGAACTTGGAATAGGTGGTGCTGATCATCAGAAAAATCAGGATGACCAGCAGTACATCGATCAGCGGAATGAGGTTGACCTCGGGGTCTTCCGTGGTCTGTCGTTTGAAATTCATGGCAAGCGGCGCAGGTCGGAGGCGCGGTTCATTTCAGCGGCGCGGCAGATAGCTTTGCAGATGCGTGGCCAGACGCCGCGCGGCCTGCTCGAGTTCGACCGTGTAGTCGTCCACGCGGCTGCGGAAGTAACGGTAAAAAATCAGCGAGGGCACCGCCACGATCAGCCCAAGCGCCGTGTTGTAAAGCGCCACCGAAATGCCATGCGCCAGCACCGTCGGATCGGTTCCGGCGGTGGACTGCGAGCCGAAAATCTCGATCATGCCCACCACCGTACCCAGCAGACCGAGCAAAGGCGCCGCAGAGGCCACGGTGGCCAGCGCGTTGAGATACTTCTGCAGCCGATAGACCTGATTCCTCCCGGCGTTTTCCAAGTCTTCCTGCAGCCCCGCCGCGCTGGCATGCGGCCGCGCCACCGAGCGGAACCCGCTGGCCAGCACGGCGCCCAGCGGCGAATTCTGTTCGAGCTTGTCGATCACATCCGCCGCCGGCAGTTGCTTGGCCGACACATTCAGCGCCTCGTCCAGCAATTTGGTCGGCAGAATGCGAGCGCGACGCAGCGAGGCCAGCCGTTCGAAAATCACCGCGAGGGCCACAATCGAGCACAGAATCAACGGCCAGATCGGCCAGCCTGCGGCTTCCACCATCTGCAACATGGGTCTTTTTCCTTTGCGTCTTTGCGCTGCAAAATCAGTCGCCGTGCGTGCCCAACCCGCCACGCACGAGCCTTCAGCGCCGCATTATGCCGGGTCAGAGAAGTGGCGGACAATGAAACAGCGGGCGCCGGTCAAGAGTCAAAATCGCGGGCTTCGAAAGTTATCCCACCTTTCTGTGGACAACTCTGTGGGAAAGCGCTGAACGGCAGCGCCAAATCGCGCAAAATCAAGCGCCCGGCTTAATGTGACGCTTTTTTAATCAATAACTTCTCATTGTTTTTCAATAACTTGGCATGCAAGCACGTTACCTTCGGGCGCATTCTGGCGGCGAAAGCATCTGCAGGCAAAGTGTGCACATCCTCTTGACGTTTCGCACCTGGCGACTCGATATCCACCTTGAAAACTTCAACTAACGGCGTCCTGGTGTGGACAGTTTCTGCTCTGGTTCAGGCCTTCTCGGACGCCCTCAACGCCCGCTTCAACAGCCTGAGCGTGCGTGGCGAAATCTCGGGCCTGGTTCGGGCCGCAAGCGGCCACCAGTACTTCAACCTCAAGGACGGCACGGCGCAACTGCGCTGCGTCTGGTTCCGCCAGCGCGCAGGCTCTGCCGCCACCGCGCTGCGCGACGGCATGAGCGTGCGGCTGCGCGCCACCGTGGCGATTTACGAACCCCGCGGCGACCTGCAACTCATTGTTGAGAGCGTGCAGCCCGACGGCGAGGGTGCGCTGCTCGAAGCGTTTTTGCGCCTGAAGGCCAAACTGCAGATCGAGGGCCTGTTCGACCCCGAGCGCAAACGCCCGCTCCCGGCCCTGCCGCAAGCCGTCGGCGTGATCACCTCGCTACAGGCCGCAGCCCTGCGCGACGTGCTCACCACCCTGCGGCGGCGCAGCCCCCATGTGCGCGTCGTGGTCTATCCCGCCAGCGTGCAGGGGGCCGCGGCGCCCGGCGAGCTGCTCGCCGCCCTGCAGCGCGCACAGGCGCGGCGCGAAGTCGATCTCATCCTGCTGGTACGCGGCGGCGGCAGTCTCGACGACCTCTGGGCCTTCAACGACGAGGCGCTGACCCGGGCGATTGCCGCCAGCACCCTACCGGTGATCAGCGGCGTGGGCCACGAGACCGACTTCACCCTGGCCGATTTCGTCGCCGATCTGCGTGCGCCCACCCCCACCGCCGCCGCCGAACTCGGCGTGCCCGCCCAGGCCGCTTTGCTCGACGCGCTCACCCATACCGCGCACCGCGCCAGCACTGCACTCAGCCGCCATCTGCAGCGCGAACAGCAGCGCTGCGACCGCCTCGCCCTGCGCTGGCCGCAACCCGCCGCGCTGCTGGCCGCACCGCAGCGCCACCTCGCGCAGTTGCAGTGGCGACTGCAGCAGGCCTTGAACGACCTGCCGAGGCTGCACGCGCAACGGCTGCAACTCTTACAGCACCGCCTGGCCCATGCGCTGCGCCAGCGCGCGCCGCGGGAGCGCGAGCGCCTGAACCGATACGAGCGCAGCCTGCCAGAAACGCTGTCGCGCCAGATCTCAAACGCCCAACTCCGGCTCGACCGCGCTGCGCAGCATCTGCAACTCCTCAGCCCGCGCGCCACCCTCGCGCGCGGCTACCTGCTGGGCATGAACATGAACGGCCAAGTGCTGCGCGACCTCACGCAACTCGCGCCACAGCAGCCCCTGCTGCTGGCCGACGCGCAACGCGCAGTGCGGATCGACATCGGCCGCATCGACGCGCAGCCCCATCCTCTCGAAGCGGACATCCCGCCGAATTGAGCGCCCCCAGGGTCGGCTCGCCGACCCGCCCCCCGCGGGGATGAGGCCCGCGGCTCCAAGCTGCCCTGCGGCGGCTTGGACTGAGCCGAATCCGAGCAGCTTGCAAGCTGCGAGGTGGACAAAGAAACTTGGGGCGGCCCTGCGTTTCCTTGAGTGAGCAAAGTCAAACGGCTGTTCCTAGAATGGCCTTGGTTTGATTTATGCAACCGCCACTCACTCAAGGAGAAGCCCATGCAACACGAACTCCCCCCCCTGCCCTTTGCCCCCGACGCGCTCGCGCCGCATATGTCGCGCGAAACGCTGGAATACCACCACGGCAAGCACCATCAGGCTTATGTCAATAACACCAACAACCTGATCAAGGGCACCGAGTTCGAGAACATGTCGCTGGAAGACATCATCAAAAAATCCAGCGGCGGCCTGTTCAACAACAGCGCGCAGGTGTGGAACCACACCTTCTTCTGGAACTGTCTGAAAGCGGGCGGCGGCGGTGAACCCAAGGGCGCGCTGGCTGCGGCCATCAACGCCAAATGGGGCAGCTACGCCGCGTTCAAGGAAGCCTTTCACAAATCCGCCGTCGGCAACTTCGGCTCGGGCTGGACCTGGCTGGTGAAAAAGGCCGACGGCAGCGTGGACATTGTCAACACGGCCAACGGTCAGACCCCGCTGACCACCGCCGACAAGCCCCTGCTGACCATCGACGTATGGGAACATGCCTACTACATCGACTTCCGCAACCGCCGCCCCGACTTTGTCACCACCTTCCTCGACCACCTGGCCAACTGGGACTTCGCCGAAAAGAACTTCGGCTGATCGCGCCAGAACCCGTGTCGCAGAAAAGCCCGCAGTGCGGGCTTTTCTTTTTGGGCGACGCGCTCGCCTCACACCAGCCGCAGATCGACTGGCCGTGCCCCCGGAAAAATGGTCTGAATTTGCGATGGCCTGAGCCCCCACTGCCGCTGGAACAGGCCGCCGAGCAGGTCGCGGTAGTCGGTCAGCACCGGGTCGTCGCGGTTCTGGTTGAGGGTAGAGGGCGATTGCACGATCTGCTCACCCGCGATGCGCCCACCCCGCACTGCGCCGCCCAACACCCAGTACACCGTGCCGTGGCCGTGATCGGTGCCGCGATTGCCGTTTTCGCGGAAGGTGCGGCCAAACTCGCTGAGTACGACCACGGTGGTCTGCTGCCAGTCGGGGCCCAGTGCCTGCGCCATGCCGGCCAGCCCCTGGCCGAGCGCGGCGAGTTTGTCGGCAAGCTGGCCTTTTGCGCCGTTGTCGGTGGCTTCGTTGACATGCGTGTCCCAGCCGCCCACGTCGATGAAGCCGACGTTGAAGCTGTCGCGCATCAATCCGCCGATGCGCACGGCTTCCGCGACGAAGCCCTTGGGCGCGACCGCGCCGCGGCTGGCGGCGACCATCTCGGCCTGCCAGCCGGAGGCCTGCATATCGTCGGCGACGGTCTGGTGCACGGCGAAGCCTTCACGTACCGCCGCGCCCTGCGACGAGCCGTTCCACATGCTTTCGATCAGCGCGCGCTGGCGGTCGTCTATGCCGGTGTGCCCGGCTTGGGCGATGGCGAGATTGGGCACGCGCTGGGTGCCGCGCAGCGACAGCGGCAGCTGCGCGGTAAAGGCCATGGGCTGAGCGCGCGCGCCGATCTGCTGCACCAGACGGTTGAGAAAACCGTCGTTGAAGTCGTGCGTCTGCGGGCCCTGGCCGAGTTCGATGTGATCTTGCGTTTCGAAGTGGCTGCGGGTCAGGTCGCGCGTGCCGGCAAAGGGCACGAAAGCCAGTTGCCCGGCCTGCCACAGCGGCAGCAGGGATTCGCGCAGCGCCGGATGCAGCGCCCAGTCGGCATTCAGCGCGATGGACGCGTCGGCGCCCTCGCCCGGCCGGGGAACGGCGATATGCGGGCGCGACTCGTAATAGAAGCCGTTGGCATGGGGCACGAGCAGATTGGTGGCGTCATACGCGCCGCGCAGGAACACCAGCACGAACTTGGGCTGCCCCTGTGCGGCGGGCGCGGCCCACAGGCGGGTCATCGGTGTGGCCAGCGCGGCGGCGGTGGCGGTTTGCAAGAAATGGCGGCGTTGCATGGCAGTTTCTCCTGAGCAATTCACCGGGCCGCACCAAGAATTTCACGCTCCCCCCTGGGGGGAGAGCCGAGTGCGGCGAGGCTTCGGGGGGCATTCACGCATTCATGAATTCGGGCGATGAGAGCCACAGCGTGTTCCAGCGCAGGCGGTTGTCGGCCTGCGCCAGCGCGCGCAAGGTGGCGATGCTGAGCTGGTTTTGCTGGGCGAGATAGACCGGGCTGCGCGCGAGATCGGGCGGGGGACGGAGGGGCGGCTTGGGCGCGGCTTGGGGAGCTGTCATCGCGGCCATTGCTTCGTCAGGTTCTGCGGCCACCAGCGGCGCGCTCTGCTGCAGGAAAGCGGGCGGCGGCTCGAACATCGCCGGTGCGCCACTGCCGATCTGCCGCGCCACTTCGAAGCGCGCGGTGAGCTGGCCCGAGCCGTCCCAGGCGCTCGCGTTCAGCGGGTAGCCGTCGGGCGTCTGGCGCCCGAACAGCGGCTCGCCCAGGCGGGCCAGCATGCCGAGCACCGGCTGCGGGTTGCGGATCGGTTCCTCGCCCAGGCTGGCGCGCAGCGCCGACAGCACATAGCGCATCGGGTCTTTGAACTGCGGCTGGCCCAGACTGGCGGCGAATGCCGCGCTGGTGAACATCGCGCGCAGCACTTCGGCCATCTGACCGCCGCTGGCCTGCCAGCGCCGCACCATGACATCGACCAGAGCGGGCGGAGCGGGATCGGCGACGAAGTACTGCGCCAGTTGCGTGCTGACGTGCCGCGCGGTGGCGGGGTGGTCGGCCAGCAGGGTGATGACCTCGTCGATCTCTTCCAGGCCGTGGCCTTGCAGGGTGTAGCCCAGCACCGTCTTGGGGTCGGGGTCGTGCCGCGCGGGGTTGAACACCACCAACCCCTGCCGCCAAACATCGGCGCGCAGGGCCGGGCGCACCCGCACCGGCTGATCCATCAGGTCGACGCCCAGGCCGGTGAGTGCGCGGGCGAGGTTGGTCACATCAGTCTGGGTGTAGCCGCTGCCCACGCCCAGGGTGTGCAACTCCATGACTTCGCGCGCATAGTTTTCGTTCACATGGCCGCGGGCGTTTTGCGCGTTGTTCAAGTACAGCAGCATCTGCGGCGAAAACATCGTGGCGCGCAGCAAATCGCGAAAGCGGCCGAGCGCGTGCGGAGCGATGACGCGCTGGGTGTAATCGCCCATCATCGGGCCGATATTGCCACCACGGAACACATTGAAATGATTCAGCCAGAACCAGCTCAGCCGCTGCTGCAGGGCACTGGGGGCGTACAGACCGAGCCACACCTGTTGCGCCGCGGCCTGTTGCGCCAGCGCATATTTGAAGCGGTTGAGCGCCTTCAGCCGGGCCTCGGTATCGGCAGCGGCCTGCGGGTCATTTTTGCGGGCCTGGAACAAGGCGCGTTGTTCACGCACGATGGGCGGAATCAGCGCTTGAAGCGGCTGATTCACCGGCAAGGCGGCAAGCCGCGCCGCCAGCTCGGATGGCGGCGCAGCACCGGGCTGAACGCGCAGTTGCAGGTCCAGATAGGCCGTGGCGCCCAGGCGTGACAGCGCCTGCAGTTGCTCCGCGCTGGCGCCCCAGCTCACCCGGTCGAGAAAGGTCACCGGATCGGCCTGCGCAGCGGCGTCCAGCGCAGCAGGGCCAGCCTCGTCAGCGGTCTGCAAGGTTTGCGACAGGGCAGCCGGCGCCAAACCCCACAAGCCCAGCCCCGCAGCGCCAAGCCCCCCGATGAAACGGCGGCGCGACAGCCGCCCGGCAGCGTGCAAACGATGTTCCATGATGAGCGCTCCGTTCAACCGCACACGCCCCAATGGGCCGGATGCCAAGCGCCATAAGGGCCGCGCCAGCCGGGGTGCCAACAGCCGCCGCCTTCCGGCCGCACGATCACCGCCCCTGAAACCCGCGCCGGAGCAAGAGGCGCCACATAACACCCGCCGAGCAGCAGACTCCCTGCGACCGCCACTGAAATCAGTTGCAGGCGGCGCGAGCGTGCGACGCGCCCCAAGACTTTCATGGCGCGCGTCATGGTGTGATCTCCCGGCTGATGGCGTCTTCCTGACGGTTCAGCGCCCAATACTGGGAACGCACCAGCGCGCCGCCCTGAGCTCGCGCCAGCACGTCCTGCCGCCAGCGCACCTGCGCCACCTGATGTTGCAGCGCGGCGGCCCGCCAGGGTGTGAGGGCGCCGGTCCATCTTGCGTAGGCAATGCGCTGATCGAGATGATTGGCGCGTTGGAGCACTTCGGCACGCGCCGGATGGGCAGCCTGCCAGGGTGTTTCGGCCATGGCCAGCGGCGCGGTGAGCAAAGCGCTGGCAGCCAGCAGACCGAGCGCCAACGGCTTCCAGTGCCCGGCGTTTGCTAGAGAGCGCCCCCAGGGTCGGCTCGCCGACCCGCCCCCCGCGGGGGATGAGGCCCGCGGCTCCAAGCTGCCCTGCGGCAGCTTGGACGGAGCTGAATCCGAGCAGCTTGCAAGCTGCGAGGTGGACAAGAAAACTTGGGGCGGCCCGGCGTTTTCTTGAGAATGATGCAGAAAAGAGTGCATGATGGACTTCCTTTGAAATTCGACGAGAAGGATGGCGGCCGTGTCGAATCAACGAAAGTCCTGCCTGCCCGGTGACAACTGCACCGCGCGCAGTTGTCACCACTTGTATCGCGTCAGCGGCTTGGTGCGGGCAGCCCCAGCACGCGCGCACCCGGCCGGATGCCGTGCTGCGCAAACCAGTGCAGCGGGGTTTCCAGCGCATAGCGCACATCGGTCTGGCCGCAGTGCACGTCTTCTGTCTGCGGCTGCATGTCGGCGATATTGACAATGCGGCCGTCCGTGGTGATGAAGGCGACCGACAGGGCAATGAGCGTGTTTTTCATCCACATGCACACCGGCTGAGACTGAGCGAACACGAACACCATGCCGCGATTCGCGGGCAGGCTGCGGCGGTTCATCAGCCCGGTCTGCTGCTGCTCGGGGGTAGAAGCCACTTCGGCAGTGACGGTGTGGTCGCCGATCTGCAGGCGCACCAGCGGCAGGCCGGTATTGACCTCGGGCTGCGCGGCCCAGGCCGCGCTGGAACTGGCCAGTACAAAAGCCAAGGCGATGCGGTGGATGAAACGAGACCTGTGCATGGTTCGGTCCTTGTTCGGTGGCGTTCGTCAATCGCGCTGCAGCAGGCACACCGCGCTGGCGGCGATGCCTTCGCCCCGGCCGACAAAGCCCAGACGCTCGGTGGTCTTGCCTTTGACGTTGACCTGCGCTGCGTCCAGTTCCAGCAGCGCGGCGATGCGCTGGCGGATGGCGTCGCGATACGGTGCGAGCTTGGGCGCCTGCGCGATCACGGTGCAGTCCACATTGCTGATCGCCCAGCCTTGTGCCAGCACGCTCTGGCGCGCCTGCCGCAGCAGTTCGCCCGAATCTGCGCCCTGGTAGCGCGCGTCGGTATCGGGGAAATGCTGGCCGATGTCGCCCAGCCCGGCCGCGCCCAGCAAGGCGTCGGTGATGGCGTGCAGCAACACGTCGGCATCGGAATGGCCGAGCAGGCCGAGGGGATGGGGGATGGTCACGCCGCCGATGATGAGTTTGCGGCCGGGAACGAGAGCGTGGACGTCATAGCCCTCGCCGATGCGGATTTGCGTCATGGGTTGGCTCCTGCACGTGCGGCGAGCAAGGCCTGCGCGAGTTCGAGGTCGGGGGAATAGGTGATCTTGAAATTCCACGACGCGCCAGGCACGAGCAGCGGTCGCGCGCCCTGGTGCTCCATCGCACCGGCTTCGTCGGTGGGCGGGAATTGTTGCCCCCACGCTCCCGCTGCGCGCTCGCTGCCCCCCGAAGGGGCTGCCCCCGCCTTGGGGCGGCCCGGCGGCGGGAATTGTTGCCCCCACGCTCCCGCTGTGCGCTCGCTGCCCCCCGAGGGGGCTGCCCCCGCCTTGGGGCGGCCCGGCGGCGGGGGCGCGTTAGCTTCAATCGCCGCCCGCAGCGCATCGCGCAGCGCGCCGATGCGGAACATCTGCGGCGTCTGCGCCAGCCAACGGCCCTCGCGTGGCTCGGTGCAGGCCACGCGGCCTGCGGAATCGGCGGCCTTGAGGGTATCGGGCAGGGGCAGCGCCAGCAGGCCGCCGACGTCATCCTCCAGGCAGGCATCGATCAGGCGGTCGATCAGCTCGGGGGTGATGCAGCAGCGTGCTGCGTCGTGCACCAGCGCCCAGTCGTCGGGCGGCGCGCCCGCGTCTAGCAAGGCCTCCAACCCGCCGAGTACGCTGTGCGCCCGAGTCGCGCCGCCGCGTGGCACCAGATGCAGCCGGGGATCGGGCTGCAAGGCGTCGGCCGCCCACACGTCGCCCTCCTGCACCACCACCGATACCGAGGCGATGCGCGGCGTCTGCAGAAAAGCCCGCACCGTGTGCTGCACCACCGACTCGCCCAGCAGACGCCGGTATTGCTTGGGCGCATCGCCAGGCAGGCGCGAACCGCTGCCCGCGCTCGGAATCACGGCATGGCAACGGGAGGGTCGGGCGGGAGAAGCGGGCGGTATTTGCATCGAGACACACGGGCGCCCACGACTTTGGGCGAAAATTTGAACAATGTCTATTGTCCACGCCCTGCGCGCGCAAGTGCCCGCGCTCAAGCCCGGCCAGCGTGTGAGCTGGCCGCTACCCGCCGGAAGTGCCGATGCCCTGCTGCTGGCCGAGTTGTGCGCGCCGCGCGATGACGCCGCGCCCTGGCTCGTCGTCACCGCAGACGCAGCCGATGCCCAGCGTCTGCTCGGCGAGTTGCAGTGGTTCGCCCCGCAGTTGCGCGTCGGCTTGCTGCCCGACTGGGAAACCCTGCCTTACGACAGCTTTTCGCCGCACCAGGATTTGATCTCCGAGCGGCTGGCCACGCTCTGGGCCATCCACAACCAGCAGATCGACGTGGTCATCGCCCCGGCCAATACCGCCATCCAGCGTCTGGCCCCGGCGGAATTCCTTGCGGCCTACACCTTCGATTTCCGCCAGGGCGAGGCGCTCAACGAAGCCGCGCTGCGCGCCCAGCTCGTTCTGGCCGGGTACAACCACGTCAGCCAGGTGATGGCCCCGGGCGAATACGCGGTGCGCGGCGGTCTCATCGACCTGCATCCCATGGGCTCGCCCGTGCCCTACCGCGTCGATCTATTCGGCGACACCATCGACGCCATCCAGGCCTTCGACCCCGACACCCAGCGCAGCCTCTACCCGGTCAAGGAGGTGCGGCTGCTGCCGGGCCGCGAGTTTCCGCTCGACGATGCGGCGCAGAAGCGCTTTCGCGCCCGCTGGCGCGAGGTGTTCGAGGGCGACCCGAGCCGCAACCCGCTCTACAAAGACATGGGAAGCGGCGTCGCCGGGCCCGGCATCGAGTACTACCTGCCTCTGTTCTTCGAGCACACCGCCACCCTGCCCGACTATCTGGGCGAACGTACCCGCGTAGTGCTGCATGGCGACATTTCCACCGCCATCCAGAAGTTCTGGGCCGATACGCAGGAGCGCCACCGTCTGTTGCGGCACGACCCGGAGCGCCCCGCCCTCGCTCCCGACCAGCTTTTTCTCAGTGAAGAAGCGTTCTTCAGCCGCATCAAACCCCTCGCCCAGCTTGCGCTGCGGCCCAAGGCCGATGCGCCGCAGACCGACAAACCCACCAGCGCCGAGCTACCCGACATCAGCGCCGACCGCCGCGCCTCCCGCCCGCTGGCGCGCCTGGCGCAATGGCTGGAAGAGGGCCGCCCGCAACACCGGCGCGCGCTGCTGCTGGCCGAATCCGCCGGCCGCCGCGAAACCCTGCGCGAGCTGTTGCAGGAGTCCGGCTTGTCGGCCCAGCCCGCGGAGAGCTGGGACGAATTCGTACAGGGCACCACCGGCTTCGCCCTGGCCGTCGGGCCGCTGGCGCGGGGTTTCTCGCTGCCCGCCGACCGATTGGCCGTGCTCACCGAGACCGAGCTGTTCGCCCTCAACCCGGCCCAGCGCAGGCGCCGCAAGCAAGAGCAGGCCAGCAATGTCGATGCCCTGATCCACGACCTCGCCGAGCTGCAGCCCGGCGACCCGGTGGTGCATGCCAACCACGGCATCGGCCGCTATCAGGGCCTGGCCGAGCTCGATCTGGGCGACGGCCCCGCGGAGTTTCTGCATCTGGTCTATGCGAACGATGCGGTGCTGTACGTGCCTGTGTCGCAACTGCATCTCATCGGCCGCTACAGCGGCGCGGCGCAGGAAGACGCACCGCTGCACACCCTCGGCTCGGGCCAGTGGGACAAGGCCCGGCGCAAAGCTGCCGAACAGGTACGCGACGCCGCCGCCGAGCTGCTCAACATCTACGCCCGCCGCGCCGCACATCAGGGCCATGCCTTCCGCTATTCGCCGCAGGACTATGAAGCCTTCGCCGCGAGTTTCGGTTTCGAGGAGACGCCCGATCAGGCCGCGGCCATCCATGCGGTGGTGCAGGACATGATCTCTCCCAAGCCGATGGATCGCCTAGTTTGCGGCGACGTCGGCTTCGGCAAGACCGAGGTGGCCTTGCGCGCCGCGTTCGTGGCGGTGATGGGCGGCAAGCAGGTGGCCGTGCTCGCGCCCACCACCCTGCTCGCCGAGCAGCACTGCGAAACCTTCCGCAACCGCTTCGCCGACTGGCCGGTGCGCATTGCCGAGATGTCGCGCTTTCGCAGCACCAAGGAGATCAGCGCCGCACTCGACGGCCTGGCGCGCGGCACGGTGGACATCGTCATCGGCACCCATAAGCTGCTGTCGCCCACGGTCAAGTTCGACCGGCTCGGCCTGGTCATCGTCGATGAGGAGCACCGCTTTGGCGTGCGCCACAAAGAGGCGCTCAAGGCCATGCGCGCTTCGGTCGATTTGCTCACCCTCACCGCCACGCCCATTCCGCGCACCCTGGGCATGGCGCTCGAAGGGCTGCGCGATCTGAGCGTGATCGCCACCGCGCCGCAGAAGCGGCTGGCGATCAAGACCTTCGTGCGCAGCGAAAGCGGCGCCGTGATGCGCGAGGCCATCCTGCGCGAAATTAAGCGCGGTGGTCAGGTGTACTTCTTGCACAACGAAGTCGAGACCATCGAAAACCGCCGTCGCCAGCTCGAAGAACTGGTGCCCGAAGCGCGCATCGAAATCGCCCACGGCCAGATGCACGAGCGCGATCTGGAGCGGGTGATGCGCGACTTCCACGCCCAGCGTTTCAACATTCTGCTGTGCACCACCATCATCGAAACCGGCATCGACGTGCCCAGCGCCAACACCATCGTCATGGCGCGGGCCGACAAGTTCGGCCTGGCGCAGCTGCACCAGTTGCGCGGCCGCGTCGGGCGTTCGCATCACCAGGCCTACGCCTATCTGCTGGTGCCCGATGTGCAGAGTTTGACCAAGCAGGCCAGCCAGCGGCTCGAAGCCATTCAACAGATGGAAGAACTGGGCTCGGGCTTCTATCTGGCCATGCACGACCTGGAGATTCGCGGCGCCGGCGAAGTGCTGGGCGAGCAGCAATCGGGCAATATGCAGGAGATCGGCTTCCAGCTCTACAACGACATGCTGGGCGAGGCCGTGAAGGCGCTGCGCGCAGGCCGCGAGCCCGACCTGCTCAACCCGCTGGGCGTGACCACCGAGATCAATCTTCATGTGCCCGCCCTGCTGCCCAACGACTATTGCGGCGACGTGCATGCCCGGCTTTCGCTCTACAAGCGACTGGCCAGCGCCGCCACCAGCGCCCA
Organism: Thiomonas sp. SCN 64-16; assembly: GCF_001725585.1. Taxonomy (NCBI): domain Bacteria; kingdom Pseudomonadati; phylum Pseudomonadota; class Betaproteobacteria; order Burkholderiales; genus Thiomonas; species Thiomonas sp. SCN 64-16. Next base: position 39,039 of record NZ_MEGQ01000008.1, read on the forward strand.
GCTCGACAGCGTGGCCGAGGAAATCGTCGATCGCTTCGGCCGCCTGCCGCCGCCCGCGCAGGCGCTGGTGGACACGCACCGCCTGCGGCTGATCGCGCAGAGCTACGGCATCACCAAGATCGATGCGGCCGAAGAAGTGGCCATTCTGCACTTCCGCAAGGACGCCCCGGTGGACGCCGCCCGCATCATCGACCTCATCCAGAAAAACCGCCACATCAAGCTCACCGGCAACGACCGACTGCGCATCGAACGCCCGACCAAAGACGCCACGCAGCGCGCCCAGCTCATCCGCGACACCCTCAAGCAACTCGGCGCGCCGCGGGCCGAGGTGGCGATTGCCTGAGGCGCTGGCGTAAAGTCCGACGCAAACCTCCCCACAGCCCCATCGCATCCGCACACGCACACACCATGTACCACCTCGTCATTCAGCGCCACACCGCCCCGCTCTCGCAAGACAACCTCGACCATCTCTGCCACATCGCCGCGCCGATCAGTCTGGAAAAATTTGCCGACGACCACGGCCCCAACCGCGGCCATAACGGCGCGCGCCTGCGCGACATCCGCAGCGCCGGCCCCGGCATGCGCCGCGCACTCGATGCCTATTGCCGCGAGCACCATATCGACTGGGCCATCGTGCCCGCCGGGCTGCATCTGGGCGACTTCAAGCTGCTGGCCATGGACATGGACTCCACGCTGATCAACATCGAGACCGTCGATGAAATCGGCGCCGCCGTCGGCAAGAAAGACGAGATCGCCGCCATCACCGCCGCCGCCATGCGCGGCGAGATCGCCGACTACGCCACCAGCCTGCGCCAGCGCGTGGCCCTGCTCACTGGCGTGCCGCTTGCCTCACTCGACACCCTCTACACCGACACCCTGCGCCTGAACCCCGGCGCCGAAACCCTGCTGTCCGCAGCCCTGGCGGCCGGACTGAAAACCCAGCTCGTCACCGGCGGCTTCACCTACTTCACCGACCGGCTCAAACAGCGCCTAGGCTTCGACCGCGTGGCCGCCAATGTGCTGGGCGTGAAGGGCGAGGCGCTCGACGGTACGCTCAAAGGCGACATCATCGACGGCGAAGCCAAGAAAAAGGCCGTGCTCGCCTTCTGCGACGACCTGGGCTGCGATCCCGGCGAAGTGCTGGTGATTGGCGACGGCGCCAACGACCTGCCCATGATGAATGCGGTGGGCTTCAGCGTGGCTTACCACGCCAAACCCAAGGTACGCGAAGCCGCCACCGCCGCTATCGACCATGGCGGCCTCGACAGTCTGCTGCACTGGTTTGAATAAACGGGCCTCAAAGCCGCATTACGGCAGCATCATGGCAGGGTGATTGCCGGATACTGCGACCCCGCCATCGCCCCCACGGCCGCACCCAGCGCTGCCGCCGCCGTCTTGCCATTGCCGTGGCCGAAGCGTGATCCCACCAGCCCACCGACCACCCCGCCGATCACCGTACCCGGCGTGATCTGCGTGGCATAGGGATTGGCCGCATTGGCCCCCACCACCGCGCCCAGCGCCGCGCCCGTGGCCGCCATGGCCGTGCGGCCGTTGCCCGCACCGAAGCGCGAACCGATCAGCCCGCCCGCCACCGCCCCCAGCGCTGCGCCCGGCAAAGCCGATTGCGCCACCGGCGCGGGTGCGTAGCCCGGCTGCGCCGCGTAGGCAGGCTGCTGCACATAGGCCGGTTGCTGCGCATACTCGGGCGGCGCCGACGCATAAGCCCCGGCATACCCCGGCTGGGCATAAGGCGCATAACCCGGCTGCTGATAAACAGGTTGCTGATCGCTCGGCTGCTGCGCAGGCGCATACGCCGTGGAATAGGACGGCGGCACGACAGCGCAACCACCCAGTAGTGACAACAACACTGCGCCGCTCATCAACAGACTTGGCCGAAACATGATGGGTTCCCCGTAAAGTTAGGTTATGCAGCCTCAACGGAGTTTGGGCGCTGTTGGGTGACAATGTTCAGAACATTTGTTGCATCGCCTGCCGCAAGTCGTCGATCAGGTCTTGCGGGTCTTCGAGGCCGATGGCCAGGCGCACCAGGCCGCCTTGGTGCAGCCAGCGTCCCGCCGGGCGCATGGCCTGCACGTCGTAGGGCACGGCCAGGCTCACCGGGCCGCCCCAGGAATAGCCGATCTTGAAGAGTTGCAAGGCGTCGACGAAGGCATCGACCTGAGCGGCGGTGTAGCGCGCATCGAACACCACGCTGAACAACCCGGCGGCGGCGGTGCAGTCGCGCTGCCAGTGCGCGTGGCCGGGGCTGCCGGGCAGCGCCGGGTGGAGCACCTGCGCCACCTGGGGCTGGTCTTGCATCCACAACGCGATGCGCCGCGCGCTGGCGTCGTGGGCGGCGTAGCGCAGCGGCAGGGTATGCAGGCCGCGCAGCACGCGGGCGACGTCGTCTGCGCCCACGCCCAAGCCGAGCCGCATGTGGGTGAGCAGCAGGCGTTCGTGCAGGGCATCGTCGCGGGTGTTCACGCTGCCCATGAGCAGGTCGGCGCCGCCGCTTTGGTATTTGGTAAGGGCTTGCATGACCACGTCCACGCCGAGTTCGAAAGGCTGCAGGGCGATGCCGGCAGCCCAGGTGGCGTCGATGGCGGTGTGGAGGCCGTGCTGCCGTGCCACGGCGATGAGTCCGCGCAGATCGGGCATTTCCATGGTCACCGAACCGGGCGCTTCCAGCCAGAGAAGCCGGGTTTGCGGCGTGATCAGCTTGGCGAGTTCTTCAGGGGTGCAAGTGGCTTCGTAGAGTTGGTGCTGAATGCCCCAGGCCCCGAGAAAGCGCTCGGCCAGTTCGCGGCTCGGGCCGTACACATTGCCCGGCAACAGCACCGTGTCGCCTTGCTTCAACAAAGCGAGATCGACCAAGGCGATGGCCGAAAGACCCGAGGGGCAGAGCACGCAGTGGCGCCCGCCATCGAGCGCGGCCAGACGCTCTTCCAGGATGAACGTCGTGGGGGTGCCGTGCAGCCCGTAGGTATAGCCGGCCTTGCTGCGCCAGTCGCGCGCGCGCATCGTCGCCACATCCGGGAAGATCACGGTGGAGGCATGGTGCACGCCGGGCTCCACCGCACCAAAACCGGCTGGAGGTTGATACGGGTGATGTTGCAAACGGGTGGACAAATGTTGCATTTCGGAGGGCGACTGGGGTTTTTGGTCTAATTGGGGCTCTTGTTGACTCGACATGGAATGGGCTCCGCGATGTTTGGATCTTGTTTTGCGGGTTTGCGTAGGCGATAAGCCCGCTGCGCAAACCAACGTGAAGCATAGGCCGAATGCCAGCCCGCTCCGACACCCACTCCTTGGATCCTGACCCTGCGTCTTTGTTACCCGGCCCTTTGTTCCCTAAGCTCTGTGCCGGGTTTGCAACCACCGCCCAGCGCTCTGCGCAGCCCTTGCGCACCCGCCGCCCCGCCTGCCCGATCTCGCCCCGTGCCTCTTTGCATCTTCGCTGGGCCGCAGCACAGGCGACTGCTTTTTTCCGTGTTTCGTCCGCTCTGGAGCGCCCGTCATGGAAGTGCTGATTCTGTTCGGTCTGATTCTGCTCAATGGTCTGTTCGCCATGTCGGAGATCGCGCTGGTCACGGCGCGCCGGGCTCGCCTGACCGCGCTGGCGGAGGCCGGCAATGAAAACGCCCGCACCGCGCTGCATCTGTCCGAGCAGCCCACGAGGCTGCTGTCCACGGTGCAGATCGGCATCACCTCCATCAGTGTGCTCAACGGTATTTTGGGCGAGGCGGCGTTTTCCGAGCCGGTGGCCAACTGGCTGATCTCGCTGGGTCTGCTGCCCAAGTTTGCCGGGGTGTCGGCCACGGCCATCGTGGTGCTGATCATCACCTTCGCCTCCATCGTCATTGGCGAGCTGGTGCCCAAGCGGCTGGGGCAACTCGCGCCCGAGCGCATCGCCATGGTGATGGCGCGGCCCATGACCTGGATCGCCCGCGGCGCGGCGCCCTTCGTCAAGCTGCTGTCCATTTCCACCGACCTGCTGCTGACCTTGCTGCGCGTGCGCCACAACACCATGCCGCAGATGACCGAGGCCGAGATCAACGAGGTGCTCGAAGAAGGCTCTGACGCCGGGGTGATCGAGGAGCAGGAGCACGAGATGGTGCGCAATGTGTTCCGCCTCGACGACCGGCAGATCGCCTCGCTGATGACGCCGCGCAACGAGATCGAATATCTCGACGTCGATCAGCCGCTGAGCGAAAACCTGAACAAAATCGCGCAGTCGACGCATTCGCGCTTTCCGCTGGTCAAACGCGGGCTGGAGGAAGTGGTCGGCATCGTCTCGACCAAGGATTTGCTGGGCCGTTTCATCCGCCGCGAGGGTATCGACGATCTGAGCAAGGCCGCCGTACCCGCGACCTTCGTGCCCGAAAGCCTGACCGGGCTGGAGCTGCTGCAGACCTTCCGCCAGAGTCCCGAGCACACCGCCGTGGTGATCGACGAATACGGCCAGACCATGGGCATCGTGACCGTGCAGGACTTGATGGAGGCCATTGCAGGCGAGTTCAAGTCGCATCCGTCCGAAGAACCGTGGGCGATACAGCGCGAAGACGGCTCTTGGCTGATGGACGGCCTCATCACCGTGGAAGACCTCAAGACCCGCCTGGGCCTGGCCCGTCTGCCCGACGAGGAAAAGCAGCGCTACAACACCCTATCGGGCATGCTCATGCTACTGCTCGCACGGCTGCCGGCCACAGGCGACATCGTGCAGTGGGGCGACTGGACTTTCGAGATCGTCGATATGGACGGCAAGCGCATCGACAAGGTGCTGGTGCAGCGCCGCCCCACCGAAGCCGCAGACGAATTCTCCGACCCCGGCGAAGGACGCGACTCGCGGCTTTGAAAATCGGTACGGCTCCCGCCGTCGTGGGCTGCCGCACCTGTGCTGCCTCTGACCCCACCCCATGCTGCACGACGCCCTGCTCCTGCTGCCGGACTTCATCCTGATCGTGCTGGGGCTGCTGCTCGTGCGCTTCACCGCGCTCAACCGCAACGTGTGGGACGGGGTGGAACGGCTGGTGTATTTTGTGCTGTTTCCGGCGCTGCTGTTTTCCACCACCAGCCGCGGCCATGCCAGTCTGGGCGACACGCGGGACTTCGTCATCGCGGGAGCGGCCATGCTGCTCATCGGCATCGGCCTGTCGTATCTGGCCTTCTGGTCGCGCAAGGCCGACCGACGTTGCGTGGCCAGCGGCGTGCAGACCGCCTTTCGCTTCAATTCCTACATTGCCCTGGCCGTCGCCGATCGGGTGGGCGGCCCGCCCGCGGTGTCTTTGGTCGCGGTGCTCATCGCCGTAGGGGTGCCGCTGTGCAATGTCGCGGCGGTGTGGGCGCTGGCGCGTCATGCGCAAAGCAATGTCTGGCGCGAACTGTTGCGCAACCCCCTGCTCATCGCCACCGTGGCCGGGCTGACGGTGCACAGCCTCGGCCTGTCGCTGCCCGAGCCCATCGTGCCCGCGCTGGATCGGCTCGGCCATGCCTCCATCGCACTAGGGCTGATGACCGTGGGCGCCGGTCTGCAATGGCGAGGCTTGCACCGGGAATTGCCGGTGGGCCTGTGGTTTTTGAGCATCCGGCACCTGCTGCTGCCCCTGTCTGCGATCGCGCTGGCTTGGGCGTTTGCACTGCCGCCGCTGCAGGCCTTGGTGCTGGTGCTGTTCGCCGCCATGCCCACCGCGTCGAGCGCCTACGTGCTGGCGGCCCGCATGGGCGGTGACGGCCCCTACGTGGCCGGCCTGGTCAGCCTGTCCACCGTACTCGGCGCCTTCTCCATTCCGGTCTTTCTCGCCGTGATGCAGCATTGATTTATTTCCGATTTTGAGCCTTGTGATGTAACGCATACTGAGTGTTTCAGTGTGGTTTACAGTGAGATGACATTTTTGCCATGTATCCTTCAAGGATTGAAATGACACTCACTTCCCTGTCTAACATGCCGAATTTCCACGTTATTTTCTGGAGACACGCCGAGGCCGAAGACGCCGCGGGCTCAGCGCAGGGCGACGAGGTCGATCTGCGCCGCAACCTCACCAAGCAAGGCCGACGCGACGCGGCCCAGGTCGCCGGCTGGATCAAATCGCAGTTGCCCAAACCCTGGACGGTGATTTCCAGCCCCGCCCAGCGAGCGCGCCAGACTGCGCAGCATCTCAACGACTATCCGGTGATCGACCCGCGCCTGCGCCCGGAATCGTCGATGGAGGAACTGCTCTCGGTGGTGTCCGAATTTCCGCGCGAAGGCGGTGCGCTGGTGCTTGTGGGCCATCAACCCATCCTCGGCCGCGCCGGGCTTTACTGGATCACCGGCTGCGACCAGCAGTTCTCATTGCGCAAAAGCGGCCTGCTCTGGGCGGTGGAACGCAGCCGCGAAGTCGGCATCCAGCGCAGTCTGCGCGCCTGCGTCAGCCCGGATTTGCTGGGCGATTGAGGCCCTGCTCACAACTCGTCAGCTTGCTTGCACTGTCACACCAAATTCACGAGACCTTCACTGAACTGTCACGGCGCGTTCTTATCTTTCACTCAAGAAAACGCAGGGCCACCCCAAGTTTTCTTGACCCCCACGGGGGGCGGGCTGGGCCTAGCCCTGCCCTGGGGCTCCTATCCGATATGGAGGAAAGACCATGTTCGACGACGAACACGCGCGTCCGCTGGACAGGCGCACTGAGCACAACGCGGCGGGCCTGAACGCCGCAGCCGGACAAGCCTCGCAGAGTCTCAGCGTTGCCTGGGCGCGTCATGGCGATGAAGTGCGCGAGGCGCAGCGCCTGCGCTACAAGGTGTTCGTCGAAGAAATGGGCGCGCAGATCAAAACGCCCGAGCCCGGCCTCGACATCGATCTGTTCGACGCCTACTGCGACCACCTGCTGGTACGCGACGGCGACGGACGCCTGATCGGCACCTACCGCGCCCTGCCCCCGCATCAGGCCAAGCGCGTGGGTACGCTCTACACCGAAACCGAATTCGATCTCACCCGCCTATATCACCTCAAGCCCCGCCTGCTTGAAATCGGTCGCTCCTGCGTGCACCGCGACTATCGCAGCGGCGCCGTCATCATGGCGCTTTGGGGCGGCATCGCCAACTATATGCAACGCCACGGGCTCGATGCGCTGATCGGCTGCGCCAGCATGTCGATGCGTTGCGGCGGACATACCGCCGCCAGCCTCTGGGCGCAACTGCAGAAAAGCCATCTGGCCGCGATCGAAGACCGGGTGCACCCGCGTCTCGCCCTGCCGGTGCAGCACCTGCGGCAAGACCTCGCAGTAGAGCCGCCACCGCTGCTCAAGGGTTATCTGCGTGTCGGCGCCAAAGTGTGCGGCGCGCCCGCTTGGGACCCGGACTTCGGCGTGGCCGATTTCGCCTTACTGCTGCGTCTGAGCCAGGTCAACCGGCGCTACGCGCGGCATTTCCTCGGCGAGTAAGCGCCGCGTCAACTGGTTCTCACCATGTCCTGCGGCCGCACCCAGCGGTCGTAGTCTTCCGCACTCACAAGCCCCGAGGCCAGCGCTGCTTCGCGCAGGGTGCTGCCGCTGTGGTGGGCCGACTTGGCAATGGCCGCCGCCTGGTCGTAGCCGATGTGCGGCGCCAGCGCGGTAACAAGCATCAGCGAACGCTGCATCAACTCGGTGATGCGCGCCCGGTCGGCCTCGATGCCGCGCGCCAGATGATGATCGAAGCTGTTCATCGCATCGGCCAGCAGCCGCAGGCTTTGCAGCACGTTGTGCGCGATCAGCGGCTTGAATACATTGAGCTCGAAGTTGCCGGAAGCCCCGCCGATATTGATCGCCACATCGTTGCCGAACACCTGCGCGCACACCATGGTGAGCGCCTCGCACTGCGTGGGATTGACCTTTCCCGGCATGATGGAACTGCCCGGCTCGTTCTCGGGAATGCGAATCTCGCCCAGGCCGCTGCGCGGACCGGAAGCCAGCCAGCGCACATCATTGGCGATTTTCATCAGCGCCGTCGCGAGCGTTTTGAGCGCGCCGTGCAGGAACACCAGCGCCTCATGCCCGGCGAGCGCGGCGAACTTGTTCTCGGCGCTGGTGAACGGCAGCCCGGTCTGCCGCGCCAACTCGGTGGCCACGCGCACGCCGAACGACGCATGGGTGTTGAGCCCGGTGCCCACCGCGGTGCCACCCACGGCCAGTGCATAGACCGGCCCCAGCGCGGCGTCGATGGCGCGCCTTGCCAGATCGAGTTGGGCGACGTAGCCCGAAAATTCTTGCCCGAGGGTGAGAGGCGTGGCGTCCTGCAAATGGGTGCGGCCGATTTTGACGATGTCGGCGAAAGATTCCGCCTTGGTCTGCAGGGTGGTGCGCAAGGCGATGAGTGCGGGCAGCAGATATTGCACGGTCTGCGCAGCGGCGGCCACATGCATGGCCGTGGGGAAAATGTCATTCGAAGACTGCCCCATATTGACCTGATCGTTGGGATGCACGCTGCGCGCCAAACCGACGCCACCGCCCAGCAGCACCGAGGCGCGGTTGGCCAGCACCTCGTTCATATTCATATTGGTCTGCGTGCCCGAGCCGGTCTGCCAGACCGCCAGCGGAAACTCGTCGGGATAGCGTTCGGCAATGACCTCATCGGCCGCCTCGATAATGGCCTGCGCGGTGCGCAGATCGAGTTTGCCCAACTCGGCATTCACGCCGGCGCAGGCCCGCTTGATCAGCGCCAGGGCGCGGATGAACTCGCGCGGCATCTGCTCGGTGGAAATGGCGAAATGCTGCAGCGAGCGCTGCGTTTGCGCGCCCCACAGATGCGCCTCGGACACTTCGATGGGACCGAACGAGTCGGTCTCGATCCGGTTGCCCTCGCTGGGCTCTATCAACTGCTGGGTAGTGTTGCCGTTACGGTTCATGCGTCGTCTCCCGCGTGTATTTCTAAGTTTGTAGCGCCTGCGGCCCAGCATTGCCAGTGGCGAGGTTGTGACCGCATCATTCAGCCATCTCGCTGGGGTAAAGTTTGGTCGCCATACTTTCGTTTTGAAACGGATGTCAGCTTGACCCTTTTCGGTTTGAACTCCTAGACTGCACAGCAACCATTAAGGCGATGGAGTTCGCCAAAACCGCGTGGGGCTGCCCCCAAGCTAATGACTCCTACCTGCCGCAAGCCATGCAATCGCTTGCGTTTCACGACAGGGAGGAGCTATGCGCGGTGACGTCATCTTGCAGCAAGTGTGCCAGGTACTGGCCATTGTGATGCTCTCGCCTTTGCTGCACGGCTTCATCGTCACGATGGAAGAGAAGGTGCAGCGCGGCCGCGGCCCCAGCCTCTTTCAGCCTTACCGCGATCTGTTCAAGCTGCTGCGCAAAGAGATCGTGGTGCCGCAGACGGCTTCGTGGATTTTCTGGGCCGCGCCCATCGTGGCGTTCTCGGCCATGCTCACGGTGCCCATTCTCATTCCGGTGCTGACCAACTATCCGCTGCCGCTCTCCGATATGAGCGATATTCTCGGCGGCGGGCTCATTCTCACCCTGGGCGGCTTCGCCATCCTGCTCGCCGGGCTGGATAGCGGCCATCCCTACGGCGGACTGGGGTCGAGCCGCGAGGCCATGCTCTCCATCCTGGCCGAGCCCACGCTGATCATGGTGTTCGTCGGCATCACCCTGCTGGCGCAGGCCATGCTGCCCTTCGTGGTCAACCATCTGCTGGTGGCCAGCCCGGCGGTGTTCTGGAGCCCGGCGCATTTGTTCCTGGTTGCGGCCTTTTTCATTTTGCTGACGGTGGAAACCGAGCGCCTGCCCATCCATTCGAGCATCCACTACGAGATCTACATGATCGGCGAGGCGCGCATCCTCGAATATTCCGGCCCGCTGCTGGCGCTGCTGAAGTGGGCCTCGTGGATGAAGCAGGCCATTCTCTACACCATTTTTCTCAACGTGCTGACCATTCCCTGGGGCTTGTCCATCAAAGGCACGGCGCTGGGCATTCTGGGCGCCACCTTTGCGCTGCTGGCCAAATGGGCGGTGGTTGCGCTGATCATGGTGTTCGTCGATACCGCGCAGTCGCGCCTGCGCTTCTACCGCTATCAGGAGCCGCTGGCGCTGTCTTTCCTGATGGCAATTCTCGCTATCGTGGCGCGGCAGGTGTGAGGGCCCAACCATGCTGATCTTCCACCTCGGCGGCGTGCAGGCCTCACTCTTCAGCCTGCTGACCATCATCGCCCTCATCCTGGCGTTTGTCATGCTGGGCTCGCACTGGATCAAGAACCACATCCTGGCGTTCGCCGCAGAGTCGTGGGTGATCGCGGCGCTGTCGGCGGCTATCGGCATCACCGGCCATTACCCCGAGCTGGTGTTCATCGCCGCGCTTACCGCGCTGTTTCGCGGCACGCTGCTGCCCTATCTGCTGGTGCGCATCGTCAACGGGCTGGGGCAGAACCGCGAATTCACCCCGCTGCTGCAACCGGCATCGAGCATCGTGCTGGGCGGCTTTTTGGTGCTGTTTTCCTATGCGCTTGCGCACAAGCTGGGCGTGCGTATGAATCTGGTGGACAACATCGCGGTGCTCGCGCTCACCGCCATGTTCTCGCTCAAGCTCATCGGCTTTCTCATGCTGGTGCTGCGGGCAGAGGCGGTGAGTTCCATCCTCGGGCTGCTGGTGATCGAGAACGGCATCTTTCTAGGCTCGCAGATTCTGGTGCCGGGCATGCCCCTGCTGCTGGAAATGGTGATTCTGTTCGACCTGCTGATCGTCGTCTCGACCTTCGGCATGCTGATCCGCTTCCTGCACAAGGAAATCGGCACCACGAGCAGCCGCGAACTCACAAGGCTGGTGGGGTGAGGCGATGATCTGGAACGTCTTGTATGCCATCTGGATCGTCACCGCGCTGGCGATGGCGGGGAGCTGGGTGTCGCGTCGGAGCCGCGTGGCCGAGGCGCTCAACCTCGCCGCGGCCATCATCGATTTCGTGCTGGTCGTCGTGTTGCTCATCGCCACGCCGAGTCAGCCCATCACCACGCTGAACCATTACCTGCTGCTCGACACCTTCGGCGTGTGGGTGATGTTCTGTCTGGCCATCGTGTATCTGCTGGCCAGCGTGTACGCCATCGGCTATATGCGCTGGATGCACGGCGAGCAGGCGCGGCTGCACCGCTTCTATTCGTTGTTCGCCGCGTTCGCGCTGACCATGTTCTTCGCCCCGGCGCAGAACAATCCGGGTCTGTACTGGATCGCCATCGACCTCACAACAATAGTCAGCGCCTTTCTGGTGGGCTTTCAACGCGCGCCAGAAAGCATCGAGGCGGCGTGGAAGTACATCGTCATCGTCTCCGCCGGGCTGGGTTTGGCGCTGCTGGGCACGGTGCTGTTTTACTGGGCCGGCACCTTCATCCTCGGCCCGGTGTACGACATGACCTGGGCCAATCTCGCCGCCATCGCCCCCAAGGCCGAGCCCTTGCTGCTGATGCTTTCCTTCCTGCTGGTGCTGGTGGGTTTTGGCACCAAGGTGGGCCTGGCCCCCATGCACACCTGGCTGCCGGATGCGCACAGCGAAGGCCCGGCTCCCGTCTCGGCCATGCTCTCGGGCGCGCTGCTCAACTGCGCCATGCTGGGCATCGTGCGCTATCTGCACATTCTGCAAGGCACGTCCATTGAAACGATGGCGCGCACCGCCTTGGTCGTACTGGGCGCCTTCAGCCTGCTGGTGGCGGCGCTGTTCATCAGCCGACAGACCATCATCAAACGGCTGGCGGCGTATTCGAGTGTGGAGCACATGGGAGTGATCGCGCTGGGCTTCGGCTTCGGCGGGCCGCTGGGGGTGATCGGCGCGCTCTATCACATGCTCAACCACTCGCTGACCAAATCGCTGGTGTTCTTCGGCGCGGGCAACATGATGCACGCTTATGAGAGCAAGGACATCGCGAAGATTCGCCGCGTGCTGCGCTTCTTTCCGCGCAGCGGCGCGATCTGGCTGGCCGGGGCGGTGGCCATCACCGGGGCGCCGCCGTTCGGGCTATTTCTTTCAGAGCTGACCATTCTGCGCGGCGGCATGCAGAGCGCCAACCCCTGGGCGGTCTGGCTGATGGCGGTGCTGCTCATCGTCATTTTCATCGGTTTTCTCAACCACTTCCGCGCCATGTTCTTCGGCCCGCGCCCCGACCATGCGCCGCATCTGGAATTGAAATTCGTGCATGTGGTGCCGATGGTGGTGGCGCTGGCCGCCATCCTGCTGCTCGGCCTGTGGTGGCTGCCGCCGATCTGGAATCATTTGGCGAGCATCGCCACGCAACTGGGAGGGGTGTGACATGCGTTTTTGCGACACCACCCGCCTGAGCCCCGCCGAATTGCTGACGGCGGCCGACAGCTTGCTCACCGAACTGGGCGACACGCCCAGCGCCCACGGCCGCATGCAGATGGCCTACGCCTGTAGTTGCGCCGAGGGAGGCATGGAGGTCATTTACGTCAGTAGCGCCCCCACGGCGCCGCAAGCGGTGCCTGCCCCCCAAGGGGGCGAGCAAACCTTGGGGAGGCCCGACGGTTTGCTCAACCAGGGCACGAACCAACCCTACAAGGTCTGGCGCGTGCGGCCGAAAGACCGCACCCTGCCGTCGCTGGCCAGCAAGCTGCCGCTGCTGGGTTGGTACGAACGCGAGATGATGGACTCGTACGGCCTGCGCTTCGAAGGCCACCCCGAGGCAAACCCGCTGGTTTTGCACGAGGGCGAGCCGCGCGATCCGGCGCCCCTGGCATCTGGCTTCGACCCCGCGGCCTCGGCAAGAGACTATTCGCCGCTGCCGCCCATCGTGCCGCAGGTGCAGGGGCCGGACATCCAGCGTCTGCCTTTCGGCCCGGTGCGGGCCGACATTGTGGAGTCGGCGCAGTTTCTGTTTTTCTACATCGGCGAAGGCATCCTGCACTATCACCCGCGGCTGTTCTACAAGCACCGGGCGATGGAAGGGCGCTTTCAGGGCGCCACTCTGGCGTCGGGCTCGGTGCTGGCCGAGCGCGTGAGTGGCATCGACTCGGTGGCGCATGCGCTGGCCTATGCCCAGGCCGTGGAGGGCGCAATGGGCTGGCGGGCTCCGCCGCGCGCACGCTATCTGCGCGTCATCCTGGCCGAGCTGGAGCGTCTGTACAACCATCTGCACTATCTCGGCCATCTGTCCAAGACCACCACGCTCAAGGTCGGCGAGGCCGAAGGCCATCTGCTGGAAGAGCGCCTGAAGCAGATCAACGGCAAACTCACCGGCAGCCGCTTTCTGCGCGGGCTCATCACCCCCGGCGGCCTGCGCCGCGACCTCGACATCTCGGGTCTGGACAAGGCGCTCGACAGCGTCAACGACGAGATCGACCGCTATCTGCAGCGCCTGGAAAACACTCGCAGCCACCTCGACCGGCTGATGACCACGGGCCGCTTGGAGCGCCAGGTGGCCTTCGACCAGGGCGCCTGCGGTCCGATCGAGCGCGCCAGCAACCTGGACCGCGATCTGCGCCGCGATCATCCCTACGCCAACTACGAGAAGGTGCGCTTCTCGGTGCCCGTGCAGCAAGGCGGCGACGCCCACGCGCGCTCACTGGTGCGCATGGAAGAAATCCGCGAATCGCTGGCCATCATTCGTCAGACCATCGGCCGCACCAAGCCGGGCGAGGTGCTGCGCTTCGACGTGATGGAAGAAGCCGATCCGCAGGGCGAAGGGCTGGGCTGGGTGGAGGCCACGCGCGGCGGTCTGCTTTACGCCGTGCACCTCAGCGAAGACCGCACCCGGCTGCAGCGCGTGAAAATCAAAGAGCCGTCGTTCTCGAACTGGCGGGTGTTTCCATTCACTGTGGAGGACAGCAACATGATGGATTACGCCATCAACGAAGCCAGCTTCGGCCTGTCCATCGCGGGCGCTGATCGCTAAAAAGAGGAGCGCCACCATGCCTGTATGGACTTGGTTTGGCCTTCAAAAAGGCCGCGCCACCACCCCCTGGCCCGAGCGCCCCGGCCCCGACGGGCAGGAGGGCGTGCTCGGCCTGCCGCGCTTCGATGCCACGCGCTGCTCCAGCGAGCAAAGCGGGTGCAGCGATTGCGTCGCGGCCTGCCCGGCCTCGGCCATTACGCGCAGCGAAGCGGGCGCGATTCAGCTCGACTACGCCCGCTGCGTCGGCTGCCAGCTCTGCACCGAGGTCTGCCCGGAAGGCGCGTTCAGCGTCAGCCATGACTGGGCGTTTGGCGTGCGCGACAAGGCCGATTTGCTCAACCCCGACCAAGCCGCCCCCACGAACCCCGACGCCGCGAAAGAAGCCGAACTCGCGCAAGCGATGAAGGGTTTCGGCCGCAGCCTGCACATCCGCCATGTGGACGCCGGTTCGTGCAACGGTTGCGAAAGCGAGCTGCAGGCCCTGCTCAACCCCTTCTACAACCTGCATCGCCTGGGCATTTTTTTCACGCCCTCGCCGCGCTTTGCCGACCTGTTGCTGGTCACCGGCCCGGTGACTACCGCCATGCGCGAGCCGCTGCTACGCACCTATGAGGCCATGCCGCAGCCGCGCTGGGTCATGGCCGCTGGCACTTGCGCCACCGGCGGCGGCACCAATGGCGGCGGCTATGCCTGCCACGAGGGGCTGGACGGCATTCTGCCGGTGGACGTGTGGCTGCCCGGCTGCCCGCCCAATCCGGCGGCGCTGATCGAAGCCCTGCTTTTGCTGCTGCGGCGCAGCCCGCAGCGGGTGCACGGAGGCGTTTATGAATCTGCCTGATTCCGTCTCGTTGACCGCTTTCGGCCTCGCCGCGCTGGCCTGGTTGCTGGCGCTGCTCGCCGATCTGCTCATCGGCACCGCCCTGCCCCGTCTGCTGCTGGCTGCGGGCTGCGCGTTGGCGGCGCTGGGCGCACTGTGGGGTCTGCCCGAAGGCGGCGCCAGCCAGACCTTGCTGCTGCTGGGCAACTCGCCAGTGGCGTTTCAGCCCGATGCCGCCGCACTGTGGCTGATGCTGCCCGCGCTGCTGCCCGCCTTCTTTGCCAGCCTGCTTGGCGGCACGGGGCACGCCCGCGGCTGGGCAGCCGGTGCGGCGCTGTCGCTGCTGGGCGCGCTCGGCGTGTATGGCTTGCAGGACGGCGCGAGCTTTCTCATCGCTTGGGAAGTGATGGGCTTCGGCGGCGCGCTCATGCTGCTGGCCGACCATCGCAGCGTGCAGGCCGGGCGCGACAATCTGTTCATGCTCGCGCTGCTCGAAGTGGGAGGCGTGGCGCTGCTGCTGGCCGTGCTCATGCTGGGCCAAAGCCTGGCCTTCGGCACCTACGCGCTGCAATGGACGCAGTGGGGCGTGGCTTCGGCCTTCTTCCTCGGCCTGCTGTGGCTGGCGGGCTTCGGCGCCAAGCTCGGGCTGCTGCCGTTTTACGAGTGGTACCCAGGCGCCTACGGCAGCGGCAGTGGCTCCAGCGGCGCGCTGATGTCCGGGGTGGTGATGAATGCGGCCTACTTCGCCCTTGGCCGTGCGCTGCTGCAGTGGATGAGCCATCCGCCCTGGCTGGCCGCGTTCGGCGTGGTGGTGCTGGCTGCGGGCACGTTCACCGCCATTCTGGCGATTCTCTATGCCTTCCAGCAGAGCGACTGGCGACGCTTGCTCGCGTTCTCTTCGGCCGAAAACGCCGGGGTCGCGGTCACCGCGCTGGGGGCGGCGCTCATCTTCCGCGCGGGGGGGCAAGACGCCCTCTCGGCCCTTGCCTGGACCGTGGGCATGCTGCACCTCATGGGCCACAGCCTGGCCAAGGGCACGCTGTTTCTCAGCGCCGATGCCACCGCCGCGCTGCAGGGCGACCATCACTTGCGGCAAAGCGCCATCCTGCGTCATGCGCCGCTCACCCTCGGGCTGGGCGCGGTGTTCGGCGCGATGAGTCTGGCGGCCATGCCGCCCACCGCGGGTTTCGTCAGCGAGTGGTATTTGTTCCAGAGCCTGTTCCACGACTTCACCCTCAAGACCGATGGCTCGCGCATCGCCCTGGCGCTGGCTGGCGCCGGCATGGCGCTGACCGCGGCCATTGCGCTGGCGACCATGGTCAAGCTGTTCGGCGTCGGCCTGCTCGGGCAGAACGAGGAACACGCCGCGCAGCACCGCAAACACCAGACCACGCTCACATCGCTGCAACGGGGAGCCGTGCTCATCACCGGGCTGGCCGTGCCCGCGTTCGCGGTGAGTCTGGTGTTCTGGCTGCCGCAGATGGCCGCCTCGGCCTGGCCCGCCGCGCAAGCCCCGCAGCAGATGACGCATCACTGGCTGCTGGTGCCGCTGTCGGCCGGGTTCGCCTTCATCTCCCCGGCCATGCTGGTGATCGTCGTGCCCTTGCTCGCCCTCATTCCGCTGGCCCTGGTATGGGGTCGGCGCCGCTATGCCGTACGCCGTGCGCCGCTGTGGTGCGGCGGCGAGGACTACGCCGCGCACGCCGGGGCGACCACGGCGCTGTCGTTCTCCAACGCGCTGCGGGTGTTCTACAACTTCATCTACCGGCCGCAAAACGCGGTGGCGCGGCAGTTCGAGGGCAAGGCCTATTTCCTGAAAGAATTGCAGTTCGACTATTCGCAGGCGCCGCTGTTCGGCCCGCTGCTGTTCAACCCTGCGGTGCATGCGGTGCAATGGCTGGCGCGCAAATTGCGATTCCTGCAGAACGGGCTGATGAACGCCTATCTGGCCTATATCGGCGTGTTGTTGCTGGTGGTTTTCGGCTTGGTGCTGGTGTGGACGCCGGGCTGAGCCGGTATTTCCCGCTTTTGGGCTGTGTTGATGTCACAGCCGTCTTTTCGTCTTCGCCTTGTTGGATCTATCTATGACTTATGTGTATATCGCCCTCTTCGCCATCATCGGCGCGTTCGCGCGCTACGGCCAGAGCATCGTCGTTCAGGGCGTGCTGGGACGCTCGTTCCCTTTTGCCACGCTATCGATCAACGTGCTCGGTTCGTTTCTGATGGGCTTTTTGTTTTTCGAAACCCTGGAGCGCATCAACGTCAGCCCTGAGTTGCGCACCGGCATTCTCACCGGCGGTCTCGGGGCTTACACGACCTTCTCGACCTTCTCGCTGGAATCGCTCAATCTGATCGAGAACGGCGAGATGGTGAAGGCCGGGTTGTACATCGGCGCCTCGGTCGTGCTGTCGATCGCAGCGGCCATTTTCGGCGCCTTTCTGTCACGCAATATGGGAGTCTCAGCATGAGCGCCAAATCCGTCACCATGGTTCGCGTCTATATCAAAGAGGGCGACAAGGACACCGATCATCACGACCTGATGCGCTCGATCTTCAAGCTGTTGCACGAACAGCATAAAGTCCACGGCGTCACGGTGTTTCGCGGCGTAGCCGGCTTCGGCAGCAAGGGCGAAGTGCATGCCGACGACCTGCTGCGGCTCAACGTCCATCTGCCGCTGGTACTGGAGTTTTTCGATGAGCCGGAAGTGGTCGAGTCGGTATTGCCGCGCATTCAGGAAATGGTGCCGCCGGGCCACATCGTCTATTGGTCGGCGCAGTGCGGCTGTCAATGAGGCACCGAGTTCAGCCGAGAAAATTCAACGTCGTCGACCCGCATATCGCGTTCTGGCCTGGAGCGTTTTTCATGGGCGAGCGCAGCGCTTTTCAGTATTGCACCTGGTGCTTTGCCGAGATTCCGCTCGATGCCCAGGTCTGCCCCGACTGCGGCACCAACCTCGACGATTACGCGCGACACACGCCCTACCCCGACCGCCTGATCCACGCCCTGCATCATCCCCTGAGCGAAACCCGCATGGGCGCCATCATCGCGCTGGGCAAACAGGCCGATCCGCACACCATCGGGGCGCTGGCCGACTGTGCACTGGAGCATGACGGCGATGTGATCGAGGGGCTGGAAATCCTGCATAGCCTGGCCGAGATGCCCGCGGGCGACCCGCTGCTCAAAGCCGCGTTGCAGCGGCTGGCTGAGCAGCATCCGGCGCACGCGGTGCGTACCCGCGAACAGTCCCTGCTTCAAACCCATCGCCAAACAGACAGGGCCGATTGACAGAACGATCAGGATTCATCCGGCCCGAAGACTTCGGCGTAAAGATCGGCGCCGAAGCTGGTCTGTAGCGCCTCACCCGCTTCGAGCCGGAAGCTGCGGCTGCCGTCGTCGCGGCGCTGCGCGCGCAGCATCAGCATCTGATCGGCGTTCTGGCCTTGCAGCCGTCTTGCGGCGTCGAACAGGTGCGTGACCAGCGTCACCTTGATGCCGCGCTGACGCAGCGCATCGACCGCCTGCAGCAGCAGTTCGGAGCCTTCGCGTTCGTTGGTCGAGGCAAACGATTCGTTCGACAGCCAGAGCGCACCGGGGCGAATCTGATCGGCCATCACGCTCATGCGGTCGAGCTCTTCGTCGAGTTTGCCGCCCTGCATGGCAGCATCCTCCTCGCGCTTGTAGTGGCTGAACAGACCGCTGGCCAGCTCGCCGCCATACGATTCGGCCGCGACGAACAGACCGGCCTGCAGCATGATCTGAGCCAGCCCGACGGAGCGCAGAAAGGTGGACTTGCCGCCCTGGTTCGCCCCGGTCACGGCGATCAGGTTCTTGCCGTTTGCATCGAGCGTATTGCCCACTGGGGCGCGTTGCAGGGTGAGTGCCAAAGTGGGGTCGCGCAGCGTCTGCGTGCGCAATTGCAAGGCGCCGATCGGCTTGAACGTGGGGATGCATACCGGCACGTCCAGCGCCGCCAGCCGCTGTTGCAGATTGAGGCAGGCGACATAAAAGCCCAGTTCGGCGCGCAGCAGCTCAAAGAAACTCAGCACATGATCGGTGGCCTGCGCCATGGCGTTGGCCACGTCGTTGATGCCGCGATCCACCAGTTCAGACAGCGCCTGCGCGCCCGCTTCGTCGCGCTCGGCGAGACGGAAGATGTATTGCGGCGGAGCCTGATGCAGCAGCCGCGCCAGCCAGCCGGCACGGCTGCCGTTGCCCGCATGCAGCACATAGCCACTGCCCGCATTGCCCGGGCCAAGGCCCGAGCTGAGCAGCACGCCATGCCGAAATCGCAGCGTCTCCAGATGCTCCTGCACCGTATCGAAATAGTCATCGCTGATGTCGCGTTTGAGGCTTTCGAACAGCGTGCCGAAGGCCTCGGAGCGGAAGCTGCCGCTCAGCGCATCAGCCTGCTGGCGCAGGCGGCGCAGGTATTGCACAAAGGTCTGCAGCAGTTCGACCGCGCCACGCAGGTTGAAACTGGGATAACGCCCGAACAGCCCCAGGCCGAACAGATGCTTCTTGCGGCTGTCGATGGCTTCAACCACCAGGGCGTAGAGCGCCCTCACCTGTTCGGGGTGGTCGAGCGCATCCTGCAATGCCGCTTGCCGGTAGGAGATGACGCGGGCATCTCCCGCGCCGCTGGCGGCCATGAGGGTGCGCGCTACCACGTCGAGCAAAAAAGCGTCACCCTCGGCCATGGCGCCCAGCAGGGTATCGATCTCCAGGTCTTGCGCCAGCTCGGGCCATTGCGGCGGCGGGTCGGCCTTGGGATCGAAGTCACGATCGGGAAACAGCAGATGGGCTTTCATGGGGAAATACGCTCAAGCAGTTGCTGCCGGGTGACGCCGAATTTCTGCGCCAGCGCCAGCGCGTAAGACTTGCCATCGGCGGCGCGCCGCACCACTTTGAAGGTGCGCAAGGTCGGGTCTTGGGCATCGACCGTGCCAACCATGCTCACGGTGTGCGCATCAAAGGTGGAGAGCTCGTCGAGAAAGGTGACGAACACGCAGGCCGCGCCGATAGCCGCGAGCCGCGCCATGACGCGCCGCGCCAGCCAGAGTGCATCATCGAGCGTGGTGGACGAAAAGATCTCGTTCATCAGCACCAGGCTGTGCGGCGTGGCCGCGGCCAGAATGCGGTGCATGCGCACCAGATCATCCTGCAGTTTGCCGCGCTGATTGCTGATGTCTTCGACCCGCTCGAAGTGGGTGAACATCTGGTCGGGCAGCAACAGGCTGGCGCTGCGCGCGGCCACGGTCAAACCCAGCGAGGCGATGTGGTGCAACTGGCCGAAGGTGCGCGCCAGCGTGGTCTTGCCACCGTGGTTGGGGCCGGTGACGACCAGCATGCGCTCGTCGCCCTGCAGCGCCATGTCGTTGCACACCACCGGCTTTTGCGCATCCAGGCATTGCCAGGCCAGCGCCATGTCGTAGGCCTCGCGGGCGTCGATATGCCCCTGTTCGAGGTGGAGGGTGGGAAAACACAGCGGCAGTCCGGCGCGCTCGAGGCGCTGGGTGTAATCGATCCAGGACAGATACCAGGCCAGCTCGCGGTCCAGCCGCACGATGCGCGCGTCGGCAAACCCTTCCTGCGCGCGGCGAAACTGCGCCAGCCGCTCGAACACCTCCGGGTGCAGCAGGGCGACACGGTCGAGTATCTGCCCTTCCACATGGTTCAAGCGGGAAGCCGGGTTGAACTGCACCCGGTAGTCTTTGACCTCGCCCTGGCGAAAGCGCGCGAAGGTATCGGCGATGGTGGCGCTGTAGTCGGGCTCTTGCGGGTCTTGCAGCACGGTGACTGCGGTGCCGTCCACGCGAATGGCGTAGCGCACTTGCGCCAGCACTTGGGTCAAAGCCTGCGCTTCTTTCATGCGCTCGGTGTGCGCAGGCGAGGCCAGCAAGTCGGCCACATGACCCTGCAAGGACTGCAGCGCCTGCGACTGCAACTCTACGCCGGCCAGCGTCTGATGCAGGGCTTGCAGCGCATGGCCGTAAATCAAGGCGGCGTCCACAAACCAGCGCTGCCCCTCGGCGGCGTAATCCGCTTTTTCTGCGCGACGCAGCGAGGCGCGCAACTCTTGCATGCCGCGCTGAAACGCCCGCATGCCCTTGAGCAGCGGCGCCTGTTTCAGGTCGCGTAGCGCGGCCTGACGGTACTGCACCACGCTCAGGTCATGCAAGGGCGTGCCGAACAGCGCCTGCAGCAAAGCCAGCACCTCGGCGCGATACGGCGCTTCGTCATCTCCCTGATTGACCACATAGAGCGACGGCTTTTCGCGCGGGGCAAAGCTGCCGTAAGCCCCCATGAAAATTGCCTCTAAGAACAGGTCGTGGAACACATCGCGCAGATCGGGGCGAGACTGCGCGGCCTCCTGCTCCGGCGAGGGATGGACGATGCTGTGAAACGCCGGTGCACCCGTCATGCCAGAACTCAACGGTAGGGGTTGACGAACTCGGCCCGATCACCCAATTCGGCCTCGATCTCCATCAGCCGGTTGTACTTGGCCAGCCGCTCGCTGCGCGCCGTTGCGCCCGACTTCATCTGCCCCGCGCCCACGGCCACGGCAAAGTCGGACAGGAAGGCGTCTTCGGTCTCACCGCTGCGGTGCGACATCACCGAGCCCCAGCCCACTTTCTGGCACAGACGCACCGCGGCAATGGTTTCGCTCACCGTGCCGATCTGATTGAGCTTGATGAGCGAGGCATTGGCCGTACCTTCGTCGATGCCGCGCTGGATGATGCGGGTATTGGTGACAAAGTTGTCGTCGCCGACGATCTGAATCCGGTCGCCGAGTTGGCGCGTCATCGCAGCAAAGCCAGCCCAGTCGTCCTCGGCATGGCCGTCTTCGATCGAGACAATGGGAAAGACGTTGAGCCAACCCTGATATAGCTCGACCATCTCCTGACTATCGAGCACCTGATTGCCGCTGCGGCTGAGGTGGTAGCGGCCATTTTTATAGAACGAGGTCGAGGCCGGGTCGAGCGCAATGGCGATATCTTCTCCCGGCCGATAGCCCGCGCGGTCCATGCTCACCGCCAGCAGCGCATTGGCGCCCAGACGCGCCTTTTTGGGCGTACCGTCGAGCGCGATGAGCGCCGCGTCGATCGCGGCCTGATCGCACACGTCGCGCCCTTTGAGCGCCTCGGCGATTTCGCCCTCGATATGGGCAATCACCTTGCGCACCCCTTTGCCGAAATAGCGCTTCGGGTCGCCGTCGCGCAGTTCCACCGCCTCGTTGCTGCCGGTGGAAGCGCCCGAAGGCACCGCCGCCGAGGCGCGCGCCCCCGACTGCAGCGTGATGGTGGCCTTGACGGTCGGCGTGCCGCGGGAATCGAGAATTTCCTGCGCGCGAATCGAAGAAACATGAGCGTCTGAAGCAGACATGGCCTCTCCTTGAAGGGTGGACATCGACGGCGCGAAACCGCACCGCCGCACTCGCAAAATGACGCGCAACTACGCCGTCTGCGCTTCGGCCGGCGCCGCAACGACTTGCGGTTTTTCCGCGTTTGTAGAGCCTGCGCTTGTCTTGCCCGCATACTGATAGCTGCGGTTGAACGGATACTCGGACTGCCGGGCCCGCAGCAGGCGGTCGCAGTCGATGCGGTCTTCCACCACGCCATCCGGACGGCTTCCAAGAATCTGGAACAGCGAAATCCACCCCTGCTCAAAGCCCATGGCCGATCCCGCGAGGTACAGGCGGTAAGCGCGCAAGGTCTTCTCCGCATGCTCGCCCAGCACGCGGCGAGCTTCGTCGAGATGGCCTTCGAGCGCATCGACCCAGTACCACAGCGTTTTGGCGTAATGCGGCCGCAGGCATTCCAGGTCAAGGGGCTCCAGGCCGCCACGCGTCATGGTTTCGGCCATCACACTGACATGCACGAGCTGCCCGCCGGGGAAGATGTATTTCTCGATGAAGTCGCCCATGCCGCCGGCGAGCTGGCTGTTGTCCACCCCGCCGGCGGTGATGCCGTGGTTCATCACCAGCCCGCCCGGCTTGAGCAGGCGGCGGATTTTGCTGAAATACAGCGGCAGATTCGGGCGGCCGACGTGTTCGCACATGCCCACTGAAGCCACCTTGTCGTAGGGCTGCGATTCGTCCACATCGCGGTAGTCCTGCAGCAACATGCGCACTCGTCCCTGCAAGCCTTTTTCGACGATCAGCCGGTTCACATGGTTGTACTGATTCTTCGACAGGGTGATGCCGGTCGCGTCCACGCCGTAGTGCTCGGCGGCCCACAACAGCAGCCCGCCCCACCCTGCGCCGATGTCGATGAAGCGTTCGCCCGGCTTGAGCATGAGCTTGGTGCAGATGTGATCGAGCTTGGCTTCCTGCGCCTGCGCCAGGGTCATCGACGGTTCAGCGAAATAGGCGCAGGAATACACCCGGCGCGGGTCGAGCCACAGCGCATAAAAATCGTCGGACACGTCGTAATGGCTCTGGATCTGTGCGGCGTCCTTTTCGCGGCTGTGGTGGCTGTGCTCCCACAGGGTGCGGCGCAAGCCGTGCCACATCCGCGCGGTGGCGGCCGAAGGCTCGTTGCGAGGGTCGTCGTCGAGCAGCACCGGAGCGATGCGCATGAGGTCGCGCAGATTGCCCAGAATGTCCACCATCCCCTCGACATAGTCTTCAGCCAGTTTGCCGATCTGCCCGGTAGTGATGTGCCACAGCGCCCGCTTGTCGCGCAGGCGCATTTCGATTTGCGCATTGCTTGGGCCCACGCGCTGCCCGCCCGGCAGCACCACACTGCAGGGCAGCGGAAGATGGGACAGGCGCGCGTCAACCCGGCCAAGAAGAGAGGATGAGATCGAAGGCATACGGAACTCCTTTCAGATGTTGGCAAGCACGAACCGACGCCCCAGCAGACACAGACGCTGTGAACAAAGCGGGAGCACGAGTTGTTTTTGCGCGAACCGAGGGCGCTGGGCTGAAGCCCCGTCTTGCGCCTGCGGCAAGACACTCCTGATCAATGGGGATGTAAACATCCGCAACTCCTCCCTGAAGGCGGCGCCCGCTGCACGGGCAGCGGGTCAACCGGAACATGGGTAGGAGTCATCAGCCTGGGGCGAAACCCCTATTGAGGCAATTGCACGGCGAACTCCATCGCCGTTTGTTGATTTGAATTTAGGCCATGAAATGCGCAGGGTCAATGTCCGGGGCGCTCAAGGTTGCTTCGAAATGCAATCGCTCAATACTTCTGCCGCGCCGGAATCACGCCGCGCACACCGCCCAGCGGCTCGTCCATGTCGCCGTCGTAACGCGGGATGAGGTGCAGATGCACATGGAAAATGCTCTGCCCGGCCGCGCGGCCGCAATTCACGCCCAGATTGAAACCATCCGGCCGGTGCTCGCGCAGCAGCAGAGCGCGGCCTTGAGCAGCTAGTTCGAGCAGCGCCTGATGTTCCTGCGGGGTGCAATCGAACCAGTCGGCCACATGGCGAAAGGGAATGAGCAGCAGATGCCCCGGGTTGACGGGCGTGCGGTCATACACCGCAAAGCCCAATTCGTTGTGCAGCACCCAGGGCATGTCCTGGCAGAACGGGCACTGCTGATCGCCCCCAGATTTCATGCCAACCCTCGCAGATGCGTGGTGTCGTTGACGAGTTGCAGCGCGACCTTGCCTTGTGCATCCACGCTGAACAGATTGAGGCAGCAAGGCTTTTGCGTGATGCGCCAATAGCCGGATAGCGGCAGATCGAGCGCGTGCAGCAGCAGTGCGCGGTTGACGCTGTCGTGCCCGACCAGCACCACGGTGTGGTCGGCATGACGCGAGAGCAGCGTCCGCAGACCGTCAGCAGTGCGCAGCGCCAAGTCCTGCAGCGACTCGCCGCCGGGAAAGCGCACCCACTGCGGCGCGCTTTTCCATAAGGCGTAAGTCTGCGGATGCGCGGCCTTCACCTCCTCGTGCGTCTTCCACTGCCACTCGCCGTAGTCAAGATCGTTCACCCCTTCGAGCACCTGCGCGCTCAGGCCGCAGGCGGCGGCAATGTCGGCGCCGGTTTCGCGGCAGCGCCCCATCGGGCTGGTGTAAACCGCCTGCGGAGAAAACTCGGCCGCGATGCGCTGCGCCACCGCCTTGGCCTGCTGGCGACCGAGTGCGGTCAGCTCCAGTTCCATACGCCCGCGAAAACGCTCGGGATGAATGCCTTCAACTTCACCATGTCGCGTGAGGATGATCTGCATCGCGTGCTCCTTGTTTGTTGAACCGCGCCATTCAACGCGGCTTCTGCTCAAACATTACGCGGCAGGCATGACGCAATCAAGAAGGACTTTGTAACGCGACGTTCCAGTTCAGCCGCGCCCACTCGGCGGCCTCTTGCCGGAGACTGTATTCGGTCAGCGGATTGCTTTTGAGCCAGGGCTCCGGGGCGACGATATCAAGCGGCGGCCGCAGGCCCGAGAGCTTCACTCCAGCCGGCTGGTAACGCAGATGCAGTCCATCGATATCAACCGCCGTGCGGTTGCGCGCCAGAATGACCGCCAGACGCAGCGCCAAAACAGCGTCGAGATCAATGTTTTCAAGATCAGTGGCGCTGAGTTTTTTCAGCTTGCCGGTGTGGGTCAACACCAGTTGCGCCAGCGCGGCCTGCTCACCGCGCGAGAAGCCCGGCATATCGGCGTTGGCCGCGATATAGGCCGAATGCTTGTGATAGGCGCTGTGCGAAATCGACAGGCCGATTTCGTGCAACTGCCCGGCCCAGCGCAGCAGACGGTGATCGGCCTCGGTAGCGTTGGGGCGCAACTGCGCGTAGAGCCGCAGCGCCAACTCCGTAACCCGTTGCGCCTGTTGGGCATCGGCGCCGTAGCGCTGCGTGAACTGCAGGGCGGTGACTTCGCGCATGTCTTGCGACTGCTCGCGCCCCAGCAGGTCGTAGAGCACGCCCAAGCGCAGCGCGGCATCCGTCACTTCCATCGACTGTATGCCCAGTTCCTCGAAGACGCCGAGCATGATGGCCAGCCCGCCGGCCGCCACCGGCACGCGGTCGGGTTTGAGCCCCTCCATGCGCAGCTTGTTGAGATTGCCCGCCCGCACGAAGGTGCGACGCAGTTCGCGCAGCCCTTGCAGGGTGATGTCGCCCGGCTGGTCGGGCGGGTTGAAACCGCTGCCGCCGATCATGTCGGCCAGAGCGCGCGCCGTACCGCTGGAACCCACCGCATGGTTCCAGCCATTGCGCTTGAAGTCGGCGGCGATGATCTGAATCTCCTTGCGCGCCGCAATCTCGGCCGCGCGCATGGTGGTCTCGTCCACCTGATTGCCCGGGAAGAAGCGCTGGCTCATCGACACGCAGCCGATGTAGAGCGACTCCATCATCCCCGGCTCATAGCCCTGGCCGATGATGAACTCGGTCGAGCCCCCGCCGATATCGACCACCAGGCGCTTGCCCTGCACCACCGAGACCGAATGCGCCGCACCGATATAGACCAGCCGCGCCTCTTCCCGCCCGGCAATGACCTCGATCGGAAACCCCAGCGCCGCCTGCGCGCGCTGCAGAAACTGCGGCGCATTCTTGGCCACGCGCACCGTGTTGGTGGCCACGGCCCGCACCCGGTCCGGGTGAAACTGGCGCAGGCGCTCACCGAAGCGCTGCAGGGTTTGCAACGCGATTTGCTGCGCGGCTTCCGACAGATACTTTTTGTCGTCCAGCCCCGCTGCCAGACGTACCGGCTCGCGCAAGGAGTCGATGGCATAGACCTGCACCCCCGCCGCACTGTCTTGCGCCCGTCCGATGAGCATGCGAAAACTGTTCGATCCAAGATCGACGGCGGCAAGGTGTTGATTGAGCAGGTTGGGCATAAGCAGCAATTGAACGTTGGTTTGATGACAGGTTTTTGAAAAATGTCATCAAGATTTCATGCTAAACCGTCATTCTCGCTCGGTTTGTTCCCGGCACTGGCAAAATGCCAGTCGCTTCTCCGCCAGAGTCATTCATGTCCCATCCCGCCACCGCACCTCGCCTGCTCAATCGTGAGCTGGGCACTCTCGAATTCAATCGCCGCGTGCTGTTTCAGGCGCTCGACGAGACCAATCCCCTGCTCGAACGGTTGCGGTTTCTCAGCATCGTGTCGAGCAATATGGACGAGTTTTTTGAAACCCGCGTCGCCACACTGCAAGACATGCTGGAAGCCGACCCGGCTTCACGCACGCCTGACGGCATGCTCGTCAGCAAAGCCCTGACCGAGATTTCCGAACGCGCCCACGCCCTGATTGCGGACCAGTACCGCGTGCTGCAACAGGCCGTGCTGCCGGCACTCGACAAGCAGGGCATCCGCCTGTACCGCCTGCCCGACTGGACCGATGCGCAGCGCGCCTGGGCGCAGCATTATTTCGAGACCGAAGTTTCGCCCCTGCTCACGCCCATCGGCCTCGATCCGGCGCATCCCTTCCCCCGCGTCATCAACAAGAACCTGGTGTTTGCCGTGCAACTCGGAGGCACCGATGCCTTCGGCCGCAATATCGAGCTGGGCGTGGTGCAAACCCCGCGCACCTTGCCCCGGGTCGTGCCCCTGCCGCCGGAGTTGTGCGACGCGCGATACGGGTTCATGCTGCTGTCGTCGTGCATGCAGGCGTTTGCCGGGCAACTGTTTCCGGGACTCGAAGTGCTCGGCGTGCATCAGTTTCGCGTCACCCGCAACAGCGAACTGTTCATCGACGACGACGACATCACCAATCTGCGCGCCGCACTGCAAGGCGAATTGCGCGCCCGGCACTTCGGCGATGCGGTGCGGCTGGAAGTGGCGGCCGATTGCCCGCACGCCGTCATCGACCGCCTGCTGCGCGAAAACAATATCGTGCCGCAAGACTGCTACCGGGTCGACGGTCCGGTGAACCTGGTGCGATTACAGGAAATTCTTGACTACGTCAACGAGCCGCAACTGCTGTTCAGCCCCTATCTCCCCGCCCTGCCGCGAGACTGGCCCGGCGTGGATACCGAGATCTTCGACCGCATCCGGGCCCGCGACATCCTGCTGCACCATCCCTACGATGCCTTCGCTCCCGTGGTCGATCTGGTGAAGACGGCCGCGCGCGATCCGTTCGTGGTCGCCATCAAGCAGACCATTTACCGCACCGGCGGCAATTCCGAGCTGATGGACGCCCTCATCGAAGCGGCGCGTAATGGCAAGGAAGTCACCGTGGTGCTGGAATTGATGGCGCGGCTAGACGAAGAAACCAATATCAACTGGTCGTCGCGGCTGGAGGCGGCGGGCGCGCATGTGGTCTTTGGCGTGGTCGGCTTCAAGTGCCATGCCAAGATGCTGCTCATCGTCCGCCGCGAAGCCGCCGAAGGCACCGGCCGCAAGGTGCTGCGCATGTACGCGCATCTGGGCACTGGCAACTATCACGCCCGCACCGCGCGGCTTTACACCGACTTCGGCCTGATGACGGCCAACCCGGAAATCTGCGAAGACGCGCGCCGCGTGTTTCTGCAAATCACCGGCTCCAGCCAGGCGCAGGAACTCAGGCGGCTGTGGCAGGCCCCGTTCACCCTGCATGCCAATGTGCTGGCCGCCATCGCACGAGAGGCCGACCATGCGCGCAGCGGCAAGCCCGCACGCGTCTGGGCGCGAATCAACGCACTGCTCGAACCCACAGTGATCGAGGCGCTTTATGCCGCCTCACAGGCGGGTGTGGAAGTGCGACTGCTGGTGCGCGGCGCCTGCATGCTGCGCCCGGGCGTGGAAGGTTTGTCCGACAACATTCGGGTGCGCTCGACCATCGGCCGCTTTCTCGAACATTCGCGGGTGTTCTACTTCCACAACGGCGGCGAAGCCGAGGTCTATATCTCCTCAGCCGACTGGATGGAGCGCAATCTGCTTCGCCGGGTCGAAATCGCCGTGCCCTTGCTCGACAACAAGATCAAGGCGCAGGTCATCCGCGAGGGTCTGCGCATGCAGTGGCAACACCCGGGCAACGCCTGGGAGATGGACAGCGAGGGCAATTACCACCGTCCGCGCGGCTCACGCAGCCGCCTGAGCTGCCATCAGGTGCTGATGCACTCGCGTTTGGAACGCAAAATGTTCGTGCCGATGGAATTTTGACCCACCGTGCCGATTCAATTTTGACCCGGGGTCTAAGGCCGACTGCGTCGCAGTCGGGTGTGGATAAGTCTACGGT